>JAYWIE010000351.1:0-10282 GCA_043789155.1 Rubricoccaceae bacterium
TGGAGGCCGAGCGCGGCGCACACCCGCACGACCGTCGACGGCCGGACAACTCCGCCCGCTTCGAGCCGGACGACAGAGGTCTTGCTCAGGTCCGCCTGCACGGCGACGTCCCGGACGGAGAGGCCCTGCCGCTGCCGGGCACGCCGGAGCCGCTGGCCGACGACGGCGGGTCCGATCCCTGCAAGGATGTTCTCCACATGAGGGCCAGCCGAGGGTTGTGTCATGGCGAATGGTACAGTATCATTTCGGCATCGCTCCTTTCCCAAACTAGCCGTGCCCACATTCCGTGCCTCCCCCGAGGCGTCCGCGAAGTCCCGCCGCCCGGTCCTTTCCCTGGTGGCTCTCACCGTGCTCGTCGTTGCCGTGGCACCTCTGGCCGCGGCGCAGAGGACCTCTGCCACGTCCACAGTCGGGCGGGTCTCGGCTGGTCGGACCTCGGGCGGACCCGTCGCTCTCGCGGCCGTGGTTGATCCAGGAGCCGAGCTTCTCGGGATCATGCTGTGGGTGTCTGGAGGCTATCCGCAGCCGGTTGACTCCGAGTACAAGTCGGCCGTGTGGGCGCACTTTGGCCCGTACCGGGAGCACCCGGCCCTGGCCCGGCTGAAGCGCCTCTCGACGTACCCCGACTTTACCGAGGTCGGCCTCCAACTCCAGGGCTTCCCGGACGCGCGCGCCGTGCTGCCCGACTCGATGTCGTGGTACCGCACATACAGCCGCGACATGACAGCCGCCGTCCTCGCGGACGGCATCGCCTTCGCGGATGCGACGGGCTTCTGGGCGTTCTACGAGCGGCACCGGGCGGACTACGAAGCGTGGTCTGCGGGATTCGAGCAGGGCTTGGCCGAGCGCGCCGTCGTCCCGGCCCTCGACGGCTTCTTCAGATACGGCGCGAGCCGTCCCCGCCCGCGGGTGACGGTCCTCATGGAGCCCCTCAACGGGTGGGGCGCACACGCGGTCGACTTCCAACGGCTCCGCGGCGAGCCGAACGGCGACCGCGTCACGTTCACCATCGGGCCGTCGTCCTCAGGCGAGACGCTGCCAGACTCTCCGGTCCGTTTCCAGGGGACCCCTCAGACGGTCGCGACGGTGTGGCACGAGGGGAGCCACGTGTACCTGCGGCCTCTGCTCGACCGGTCACAGGGCGAGATCGCGAAGACCGAGCGGCTCTTCGACGCGGCGGCGCTCGCCCGGCAGAACGTGACGACATGGTCCTACGCCTTCGAGGAGAACCTCGTGCGCGCCGTGACGGCCGTGCTGATGCGGCAGGTGTACGGCGAGGAGGCCTACGCGCGCGAGCTGCGGACGCAGGCCCAGCGCGGGTTCGGGTACGTGGCCGACCTGGCCGACCTGATCTCGTCTGAGTACGTGGCGCGTCCGGAGCGCTACGCCGACTTCGACGCCTTCTTCCCCGAGGTTCTCGCGCGGCTGGCCTCCGAGCCGAGCACCCCCGTCCCGAGCGCCCCATGACACGTCCGTCGATGCCCGGCTCTCGGTGCCCTCCCCGCGTCTTTCCGGTACCGGGTGGCGCGTCGCCTCGACCTTCTCTCGGTCCTCGGCGTGGCCGCCGAGTGGCCAGCGTCGGCGCAGACGGTACCGGACTGCGCCGCAATCTAGGCGGACCAGGGCGGCGACTGCGGGGCCGCGGACCTACCCGTGTGCCGCGTCCGGCGTGCGTGGAGCGTCGACACCATTGCGCGCGCGCGGACGAGCAGCGGACCGGCCATGTGACGGTCGGCACCCGCGTGTAAACGTGACGAGCCGCGTCAGAGCCGGACGAAGCGTGCTGCGGCTGTGCTGGACGGCGTGGCGACGCGGAGGGCGTAAACGCCTGGAGCGAGGCGCGACGCATCGACCGCGATCTCGGCGGAGCCGGCCACGAGCCCGTCGAAGACGGTGGTGACCGTGCGGCCGAGCGCGTCGACCACGACGACGCGGGCGGAGCCTGCGAGCGACAGGGTCGCGTGGACCAGCCCCGTGCGGACCGGGTTGGGCGCGACGGGGGAGAGGACCAGCGTCCCGGCGGGTGGGACGTCCTCGGTCGTGGTGGGCGTTCCGAAGGCGCGGCCGGCGAGCGAGGCGTCGAGCACGAACGGGTTGACGGTCCCCTGCCAGCGCGCGACCGTAGACGAGCGGGTACGCTCGGCGTCCGAGGGCGGGTCCTGGGCGTCCCACGCGACGAGCGTCGAGCGCATGGCACTCCAGAAGACACCGTCGAGGGCGGTCGTGGCGCGGGGGCCGCCGTGCGGGCCGTAGACGGTCCAGACGTAGAAGAGCGCCCGGGCGACGTCACCCTCGACCGCCTCGCGCGGCTCCAGCAGCGGCTGTGCGCCATTGCGCTTCTCGGAGTACAGGTCCCGCTCGGCGAGCGGCGGAGCGGCGAGGCGCGTGGTGCCGTCGGGCCCCCACCAGCGGACGGCGTCGGCGTCCGGGACCTCGCCGAAGGGGTCGTCGCCACGCGAGGCGTTGATGGTCTGCTGGGACGGGACGAGGTGGTGGAGGTCCGCGTACGCCGGCGTTCCCTCCGTCGCGCCGCGGTTCTGCGGCCAGAGGTGCTCGGTCGAGATCCGCGGCGAGGCGTTGTAGGCAGCCGTCGTGGGGTCGAGAGCAGGGTCGATGTAGACGGCGCGGCCCGAGTAGACGCAGCGCAGCGAGTCGCCGCGCGGGCCCGGCGCGTGCTCGGAAAAGACGACGGCGAAGAGGGAGTCCCGGGCGCGGTCGTAGGGCATCGTCGCCGTGGGCGCGTAGGCGACCGCGAGCGCCTCGACGAGGGCGTCGCCGGAGCGGCCGGGGAAGAGCAGGGGCGACGCCTGGCCGGCTGCGGGCCGCACGCCGGCGAGAAGAGCCAGCAGGGCAGCCAGGAGCGATGTGGGGCGGAGGGGGCGCATTGGGAGTCAGGGCGAGACGGTGAAGCGGCGGGAGACGGCCTCCGGGGAGCCCTGCGCGGGCTGTGCCGAGACCCGGAGCACGTACACCCCCGCGGCGAGACGCGACACGTCGAGCGTGAGCGTGCCCGAGGCGGGGGAGAGGCGGACGACCGTTCGGCCGAGCGCGTCGACGACGTCGGCTGCGAGGCGAGCGCCGGGGGGCGCGTCGAGCGCGACGTGCACGGTGGTCCGAGCGGGGTTGGGGGCTGGCGCGCCGAGGCGGAGCGCCGGCCCTTCGGAGGCGGCCGTAGCGTCTGCGCTGCGGTCGTCGTCTGCGCCGGTGTCGACGATAGGCGCGTCGAGGCCGAGGGCGACGGGGAGGCCGGCCGTCCAGCCCGAGACTCGGTTCACGAACGGACCGCTGCCGGGGCGAGCACCGGGGGCCTGGTAGTCGTTGAGGCGGCCGGGCGAAGCCGGGAGCGGGCCCGTCCACACGAAGTCGGCGGCCGCGCGGCCGGCCCCGGCACGCTGGAGCGAAAGGCCCGGCGGAAGCGTGCTCCACTCCTGGACGCGCCGCGGCGCGCCCGAGGTGAACGGCGGCCCGGCGATGCCCGCGCTCCAGACGAGCGAGTCCGGGTGCGCCGGAGCCGAGGCCCCGAAAGCGTCGGCGGCGTCGAAGACCGGTCCCTCGAGGGCGTTGAAGCGGCATCCGCCGGTCGAGAGAAACTCGACGATGCGGCCGGCCGGGTCCGTGAGGGCGAGCCCCTGGCAGCCGCCGCGGAGGCCGCTGACGGCGGCCCACACGGCCCCGAGGCCTGGCCCGCCAGGGCCGCTGCCGCCCTCGTCGTCGATCGTGCCCCGGAAGGCGACAGAGGGGCCGTCGAGGCCGTCCACGTCCGCCGTGTAGAGCGTGCCCGCGCCGGCGTAGGTCCAGACGCGGTAGCCGTAGAGGTCCGTCCCGGCCGGCCCGGCGAGCTCGACGCCTTCGCCGACGTCGAGGCCGGCGTTGGTGGTGTGGAGCTCGTTGATCCAGACGCGCGGCACGTCCGGCGAGGCCTCGTAGAAGGCGCGCCCGAGGAGCGTCGGGTCCGAGACGAACGGGTTGCGGTTGCCCTGGGCGAGAAAGGCCGCGTCGTCGCGGGTGCGCTCGGCGTCGTCCGCTGGGTCGGCGAGGTGCCACGCGAGGAGGACGGTGAGCGTGGCCTCGATGAAGGCCCGTCCTTCGGGTCCATCCTCGGCCTCGATCCGGTAGAAGGCGAGCGCGTAGGCCGCCTGCCGGGCGACGTCGCCGCGGCGGGCGTGGCGGACGTCGAAGCGGCCGAGCTCGGCGAGCGAGAGCGCGCCGTCGCCGTCGTCCGGGTGGCGGGTGAAGTCCCGTTCGACGCGCGAGTAGAGCGACGTCTGG
This sequence comes from Rubricoccaceae bacterium, assembly GCA_043789155.1. Taxonomy (GTDB): domain Bacteria; phylum Bacteroidota; class Rhodothermia; order Rhodothermales; family Rubricoccaceae; genus DASVSE01. The sequence continues at coordinate 4,270 of JAYWIE010000351.1, forward strand.
GCCGGCGCGCCTTGCGAGGCCGTGCGCGTCGTGCGGCCGCGGAGCCAGCGTGCGGTCTGCGTCGCGTGGTCGAAGGCGTCGCCGAACGGCCGCGCGCCACGGGCGCTGCCGAAGGAGCCGAAGGCGAGAGCGAGCGTGTGGAGGTCCGCGGGGCTCCGGTCCGGCGCGCGGCGCGCGCTCGGCCAGACCGACTCGGCGTAGAAGCCGTCCGCCTCGACCTGCACGCGGGGTGAGAGCGGGGAGAGCGGGCTCCAGACGGCCGTGGCTCCCCCGTAGACGCACTCGGCCGCCCGGTCGGCTGCCCCGGTCCCCGACGTCCACACGGCCGTGAAGAGATGGTCGAAAGCTTCTTCGTCGCTGTACGTCCGCAGCGGCGCGAAGCCGGCGCGGACGCACGAGCGTGCGTCCGCGCCGACGCGCCCCAGGCAGGCGTCGGAGAGAGGTGGGGCGGGCGTCGTCACGACGACGTCCGACAGGCGGGCGTAGGTGCCACCGTTGCCGCCGCCACCGGCGGCGGGATGCGGGGGCGTGTCGGCCGAGAAGGCGAGCGCGGGCGCGTCCGCGAAGGCCGTCGCCGCCGCCTGCCCGATGCGGCGTCCGTCGATCCAGACCTCGACGAGCGGACCGGCTGAGCGCACGACAAGCGGCAGGTCGCGGGCGTAGACCGTGTGCGAGAGCACGCCGAGGGCTTGACTCGAGACCGTCTGTCCGGCTGCGACGTGGTCGAGCGAGACGCGGGCGTCCGGTGCCGGCGCGCCGATCGTCCCGGACGAGGCGGGCCACGCGACCCGGAGGACGAGCGCGTTGGCCGGGTCCACGTACCGGAGCGCGAACGAGGCGGTCACGGACGCGAGGTGACCGGCGGGCTGGAAGACCGTCGTATGGAGCGTCCGGTCGCCGGGCGGCGCGCGGACGACGGCGACGGCCGCGGAGCCCGAAGGGAAGAGGAGGCGGCCGGCCTGCGTGAACGGGGCGGGCGCGCCCGCGGGCGTCCCTGCGGGGCGGTCGACACGCCAGCCCGCGCCGGCGTCGTCGCGCTCGGGCGTGCGCTGCTGGACCGAGGCCCCGCTCGCGGCCCCGGTGAAGGAGTCGAAGAGGCGGAGCGCGCCGGGCGCGGGCTGGGCGGAGGGGAGAGAGGCCAGTAGCCAGTGGGCAGTGGCCAGTGGCAGAAGCCAGCGGTGGCGGGGCACGGGGCGGGGAGGAGGGAAGAGGAAGGAGGAAGGAGGGGAAGAGGGATGCGGGATGTGGGATGTGGGATGCGAGAGGAGGGAAGAGGAGTGGGGGGAGGAGGAGAGGGAGACGGTGAGTGGGAGGGGAAGGGTGAGGGAAGGGGGTGGTTGCTTGGGTGACGGATCACTTCGAGTGAGCAATCACTTTACGTCGGGGCGGGGCTGGAACATGAAGAAGGCCCGGAAGACGCGGACGACGAGGTAGCCGAGGACCGTCACGAGCGAGAGGACGACGTAGAGGTCCGTGTCGCCGGCCCCGACCACGACGACGCGGAGCGCGCCGAGGCCGATGATGCCGAAGACGTAGACGAGGCCGAGGTTGACGAACGGCGCGTCGTCGCGGGCCTGGAGGTCGCGGACGTCCTGCTCGGTGACGAGCGTCGACTGGGCGCCGTCGTGCATCATGGCCCGGAGGACGGCCGGGTTGCCGTCGGCGCGCCGGAGGACCTCGCGGCGGTAATGGCGGCGGTCCGCGCAGGCGACGGCGTAGCGCGAGACGAAGTACTCGAAGAGCGCCGCGGCGTGGTCCGTGCCGAGCGGCTCGACGCGGAGCTGGCCGAACGTGGCGACGAAGGTGCGCAGCGAGCGGCTCTGCGGGAGCGCGCGCGTGGCCGCGATGACGGTCGCGCGCTGCTGGAGCTCACGTAGGAAGAGGCCCTGTGCGGCCGAGGCCCGGTCGAGCGCGTCGAGGAGGATGAGCAGGCGCGGGGCGCGGCCGCCGTGGGCGACGTCCGAGAGCGAGGCGACGACGGCCTGCTGGCGCTCGTCGACGGTCCGGAGGAGCTTGCGGACCTCGGGCCACGCGAGCTCGGCGCAGGCCCCGGCGCGGAGCGCGAGCGGGACGTCCGGCAGGGCGAGGATGCCGAGCCCGTGAAAGGCCTGCGCGAGCGTGTCGACGAGGCGTCCGTGCGGCCCAGCCTCGGCGACCGAGACGACCGTGAAGGCCTCGTCCGCGGCCTGCGGCATCGAGACCGTCGCGCGGCGGGCGCGGCGCTGCGCGTCGCCGTCGAGCACGATCCGTCGTCCGGCCGCGACGGCGGCGAGGTCGCCCAGCAGGCGCGACTTGCCGACGCCCTCGGGTCCGACGAGGAGCGTGTGGCGGCCGAGGACGGCCCGGTCGACGAGCTCGGCGAGGACGTGGCCGTTGCCGAGGCGGACGGGGTCCGTGAGGACCGTCTGGTCCGGCGCGCCGGGGACGCCGGCGGGCCGGAGGCGGTCGGGGCCGAAGGGGAGGGCGGGCATCTACTTGTGGAGGCGGGTCCAGAGCCGCGTGACGTCCAGCACGACGGGGTCGTCGAGGTGGCCGTTGGCGGCGTGGAAGGCGAGCAGGCGGCCGGCGACCTCGCCGTAGACGCGGGTGCGGGCGCGCTTGAAGAAGTGCCAGCGCTGCGGCGGCTCGTCGGTGAGCAGGGCCCGGAGGTAGCGGACCGAGTCGGTGGCCGCGACCGGCGAGGCGATGCCGGCGTCCTGGAGGACGTGCGCCTCGTGGAGGGCGGCGCGCTCGCCGCCGACGGCGTCCTCGAAGAGGGCGTAGACCTCGGCGCGGAGGCGGTCGAGCTCGGTCGCGAGCGGGTGGCGGGGGGCCGCCGGGGGCGGGGATGGGGGATAGGGGATGGGGCCGGGTGAACCCGGACCTGATGGGGGAAAGGCGGCAAGCGGGACGGAGGGGCCGGGGGGCGGGGGGAATGGGGACGGCGGCGGGGTCGGGGGTGCGAGCGGGTCGTGACCGAGCGTCCAGCCGTCGAGGTGGGAGACGGCGGGAATGAGGGCTGGCGGATTGCTTGGTGTCAGGTTGCTCGGTGGCGCGTCGCCGAACGGCGCGGCGGGGGCGAGCACGTCGGGGGCGAGCGGAGGCGCATCGAGGCGGCCGGGTGCGGGCAGAGCGCGGGGCGTGCGTCCGCCCTGGAGCTCGGCCACGAGCGCGCTGAGGCCGGCGGCGTGCGGAGCGGCATGCGGAGCGGCGTGCGAGGCGTCGTCGGAGTCCGGGAGGGGCTCTTGCAGGGCGGTGCGGCCGTGGAGGAGCGCCTCGACGGCGTCGCCCTGCGCGTCGTCGCGGGCGGTCGAGACGAGCCGGGCGTCGGGCGGTGTGGGCTGCGGCGGGCGGGAGCGGCGGGCGTGGGCAAGGCGCGCCGCCTGCTCCGCGACGGCGTCGAGGTCGAAGGCGCGCCCGGTGCGGTCGGGGAGGGCGGCGCGGTTCTTGGCGCGGTCGTAGAGGAGGACCCGGCCCGAGAGGCCGTCGAGCGGGACGGCGAGGGCGACCGCGAGCGCGGCGAGCGCGACGGAGCGCGCGTCGTCGTCGTCCGCGTCGGCCGCGGCGTCGAGGAGGGGGCCGAGCTCCGGCCCGTCGAGGTCGAGCAGGTGGACGCGCGGCGCGGCCGGGTCCGAGAAGTCGTTGAACTCGATCACGCCGCGGCGGCAGCCCGAGCGCGCGACCTGGTCCGCGACGAGCGCGGCCGAGGCGGAGCCGCGGACGTGGAGCTTGAGGCACTCCGAGTAGAAGACCGTCTCGAGGAAGCGCGCGCAGTCGGGCTCGGAGAGCTCAAAGAGCGAGAGCGATGCCGGGCGGGCGGCGTCGCGGTGCTCGTAGAAGCGCGCGAGGGCCGCAGCCGGCGTGACCGGGAAGCGGTAGTCGGCCGTCGTACGGGCGACGGCGAGGAGCGCGCCCGAGGCGGCGACGAAGGTGTCGAAGGTGGGGCCGAGCGGGCCGTCCTCTCCAGGCGCGCCGTCGTCGGACGCGCCGCCGTCGGGAGGCGCGCCGTAATGCGCGACGATGAGCGACACGACGCCCGGAGCCTGCTGGTCGGCGAGCCCGGCCGGGTCCGCGAAGGACGCCGGGACGTGCTCGAAGATGGGGCGGGCGGTCGTGAGCACGGGGGGGGGGGGAGCCGGGAGCGGCCAGCGGGGGGGCGATGGCCAGTGGGCAGTGGCCAGTGGCCAGTGGGCAGTGAGATGCTGACTATGAAGGGCTCTTCACCTGCCGTCATTCCCGCGCACGCGGGAATCCAGTGTGTCGAGCGCCGTGCCACGACTCTGGATGGGCTGCGCCGACCTGCGGTACCCGGTCAGGGCCGGGAATGACGGTGTTTTGAGCTTCTCTGTGCATTCATGGTCAGCCTCTGAGTGCCCCAGAGTCGGTGCCTCGGTGAGGGACGTCAGGAGCGGGCAGGCGCGGCAGCGGGCGGAGGGGCGGTTCCGCGGACCTGCCTCGAAACTGCCCCCCCGCCCGAAGGGCGGCCCAGGTCCGGGTTCACCCGGCCCGCGGGGGGGCGGTTGAGAGGTGCCCGCTCTCCGCCGAGCAGTTCCGAGTGGCCCGGAGTTGGTGCCTTGAGGACGGACGTCAGGAGCGGGCGTCGGCGGAAGTGGTTGGCGCGGCAGCGGCCGGTGCGGTCGCGGGGCGTGGTGTGGTGTGGTGTTCGTTGCCTGGGCGGCGAAGGCGGCGGCGGCGGCGGGGCCGAGCATGTGCCGGAGGATGGCGGCCCGGAGGGCGAGATGCGGGCGGAGCGCGGGAGCCGCGCCCGGGGCGTCGGAGGGCGTCACGGGGCGTCCGTAGAGAGGGCGAGCGGGGAGGGGGTGTCGTCGTCCGCGGCGAGTGCGGCGGGATCCGCGAGCGCGGCGTCGAGCGTGACGAGGCGCGCGGCGTTGGAGGCTGCTGCGTGCTCGGCCGCGAGGACGGCGAGGCGCTGGCGGGCGAGCGCCTCGAAGCCGCCCTCGCCCTGGGCGTGCGTCATCTCGGCGAGGCGGAGCAGCTCGCGCTGGGCGTCGAGCCGGCGCGCGAGAAAGGAGGCCTCGACGCGGAGCTCGGCCGCGGCGCGGGCGGTGCGGCGGCGGGCGGCGGCGAGCCGCTCGGCGCGGTCGCGGTCCCGCGCGCGGTCCCGGGCGGCTGCCTCGTCGCGGCGGGCGTGCGCGAGGTCGAGGCGGGCGTGGGCGAGCGTGACGGCGGCGCGGGCACGCACGAGCGGGCGGCGGTCCAGGAGCGCCTCTGCGTTCCACGACAGCGTGAGTCCCCATGCGTCGCCGGGGTAGCGCGCGAGGGCGGCGTAGGCCGGGTCGAAGCCCTGCGACGAGACGGCCGGGAAGGCGAGGCCGCGCGTCGAGAGCGAGACGAAGGCGCTCAGCGACGGCCGGAGGCGCTGCCAGCGCGAGAGCGCGGCGAGCTCGGCTCGCGCGAGGTCGAGCCGCGCGGTCTCGATGCGGAGGGCCGCGGCCGACGTGTCGGCGATCGCACCGGCCGGCACGTCCGCGGCGAGCAGGGCGTCGGCCGTCTGCGCGAGCGCAGCCGGGACGGCCGCGGCGAGCAGGGCGAGCGCGCAGAGCGCGCGGCGGGGCGAGTCGGGCACGGGATCAGGCCTGCGCGGCCGGAGCGGTTTGAGCGGTGGGCACGGCGAGGAGGGGGGCAAGGCCAGCGACGGCCGCGAGATCGGCGAGGAAGGCGTCGAGCGGGGCGGCGGTCGCAGCCGGGCGTCCCTCGACGAGGGCGACGACGTGCTCGGCGATCTCGGCGTGGAGCCCCTCGGCGAGGTCGGCGTAGGGCACGCAGTGGTAGAGCCGGAGCGCGTCGAGGCGCGTGCGCCCGGTGCCGATCGCGTGGGCGTCCAGCGCTGCGACGTCCAGGCACGTCCGGACGGTGCAGACGTCGAAGCGCGGCCCGGCGAGCATGCGGTGGAGCGCGAGCGCGACCGAGCGGCGCTGGAAGGGCGAGAGGTGGGGGAGCATCGGGGCAGTGGGCAGTGGGGCGAGAGCCAGTGGCCAGTGGGCAGTGGCCATCGGGTGAACCCGAACCGGTG
>JAYWIE010000352.1:0-10271 GCA_043789155.1 Rubricoccaceae bacterium
GTCGAGCGCCTCAACGCCGACGGCGTGGGCTGGGACGGGGCCTGGTTCCGCCGCGCCTACTACGACGACGGCACGCCGCTCGGGACGGCCGAGGGCGACGAGTGCCAGATCGACGCGCTCGTGCAGGCCTGGTCCGTCCTCTCCGGCGGCGCGACGCCCGAGCACGCCCGGCAGGCGCTCGACGCGATGGAGCGCCGCCTCGTCGACCCGGACGCGGGCATCATCCGGCTGCTCGCGCCCGCCTTCGACCGGACGCCGCACGACCCGGGCTACATCAAGGGCTACCTCCCGGGCGTGCGCGAGAACGGCGGCCAGTACACGCACGCCGCGCTGTGGGCCGTCCGCGCGCTCGCCGAGGCCGGCCGCGCCGAGCGCGCCGCGCCTCTGCTCGCGATGCTCTCGCCCGTCTCGCACACCGGCACGCCCGAAGGCGTCGCGCGGTACCAGGCCGAGCCGTACAGCGTCGCGGCCGACGTCTACGGCGTCGCCCCGCACGTCGGGCGCGGCGGGTGGACGTGGTACACCGGCTCCGCGGGCTGGATGCTCCGCGTGGTCCTCGAGAGCGTGCTCGGCCTCGGCCTCGAGGGCGACGCCGTCACGCTCGCGCCGTGCATCCCGGCGAGCTGGCCCGGCTTCGCGCTCACGTACCGCCTGCCCGACGGGTCGGGGACAGTTCTCCACGTCGCCGTCTCGCGCGGCGACACGCCCTCGGCCACACTCGACGGTGCCGCGCTCGCCACCGACGGCGCGCGCGTCCGCGCCGCACTCCCCCGCGACGGGGCCGAGCACCGCCTCGCGCTCACGCTCTGACGCGCCGCGACGGCCGCCGCACGCACACCGGTATGCTCCGCGCCGTCAGCGGACGACCACGACGGGCACGACGGCCCGGTCCGCGCCCGCCGTCACCACGACGCGGTACACGCCCGACGCCAGCCCGAGCACGGGCACCCGGACGTCGACGGGCGCGCCGGCCTCGGCGGGCACGTCCGCGAGCACGGCCACGCGGCGGCCGAGCGCGTCGACGAGCGTCGCGACGAGCCGGGCGGACGTCGCGGAGGTCACCCGGATCGACGTCTGGCGGCTCGCCGGGTTCGGGCCCGTCCGCTCAGCCGTGAGCCCGCCGCGCGTGTCCGGCCGCGTGCCGACGCGCGCGGCGCAGTCGCCGGCGAGCGTCCACCCGACGTCGGCGAGGACGGCGCACGTGGCCGTGCCGGGCTCGGCGACGGCCTCGCCGCGCGCGAGGAACGGCGTCATCAGGCCGTCCGGCGTCGCCGGGACGTAGCTGCGCTCGTCGAGGTGCGAGTACGACGCGCCCTCGTCCCACGCCGGCGGCGCGTAGAGCGGGGCCGGGGCGGCCGTCGCCTGCCGCACGGCCGGCCCGTCGAAGGCGACGTCGCCGCTGCGGAGCGCGTCCGCGAGCGCGGCCGAGCCGTCGGGGAAGGCGCGGGCGTCGAGCAGCGGCACGCCGCGGGCCTCGGTGAAGCGGTCGTAGGCGTAGGGCCCGCGCGTGCGGCCGGGCGCGCCGACGTATCCGAGCCCGTCCACGACGGCGAGCGCGCCGATGAAGCCGAGCCCGTGCCCGATCTCGTGCAGCACGACCGTCGCGAGGTCGTAGCGGTCTCCGGGCGGCGGCGTGGCCGGGTCGAGGTGCCAGCCCGCGAAGTCGCGGTTGAACGAGCCCAGGATGTCGGGGTCGTCGGGGGCAAGGTCGCGGCCGGCGACGGCGTTGGCGAGGGCCGTCGGATACCACGTGTCGCGCAGCGGCAGGCCGTCCGTGTTGCGGACGAGGAAGGGCCCGGCCGAGCCGAGCGTCGTCGGGGCGAGGCCTTCCCAGCGCGCGAGGATGCGGATCGGCACGCGCGAGGCGATGCGGCAGGACCAGACGTCGATGGCCGCCTGGAACGCGGCCCGCGCGTCGTTCGGGAAGCCGACGTACTCGACGGCGAACACGGCCGTCCGCTCGGACGCCGGGCACGCTGCGGGCCGGCCGGCCGAGCGGCGCTCGGCCGGCACGGGCTGCTCGGCGGGGGCGTCGGTCTCGAGACGGCACGAGAGGACGGGACCGGCGGTCTGCCCCGCGGCGGTCTGCGCCGCGGCAGGCTGCGCCGCGGCAGGCTGCGCCGCGGCGGCCGCGAACAGAGCGAGCAGGGCGGCGAGGCGCGCCGTCACGCGCCCCCGACGCGCGCGAGGGCGGTCCGGACGCGCTGCTCGAGGCTCGTGTGGTAGTCGTAGTCGCCCGGGACGGCGAGGGCGGCGCGGTAGGCGGCGCGCGCGGCGTCGCGGCGTCCGGCCCTCTCCTGGATCTCGCCGACGTGGTAGAGGCCCCACGGGCCCCAGCGCGCGAGCGGGTCGCCGGGGCGGGCCGTGGCGAAGGCGAAGTGGCGCAGCGCCTCGGCGTCGTCGCCCAAGGCCTGGTAGGCGCGGCCGGTCCGGAACGCCGCCTCGGCGCGGTCAGTGTCGCTCAGCGCCACGTCGGTGAGGACGGGCTGGAGCGTCCGGATGGCGAGGTCGAGGCGGTTGCTGTCGTAGGCGTTGCGGCCGAGCAGGAGCGTGCGGTCGACCGGCGTGAGCGGCGTCGCGCGGCGGAGCGTAGCCTCGCGGGCGGCCGAGAGGTCGGAGTCGTAGTCGCGCGCGGCGCGGACGCGGGCGTAGAACGTCTCGGCCGTCCGGCGGTCGCCCGTAAGCTCGGCCGCGAGGCCGGCGTGGAGCGTCGCCTGCGCGAGCAGGCCCTTGCCGCGGAACGTCCGCGCGTAGCGGCCGAGCAGCGGGAGGGCCTCGGCGAAGCGGTCCTCGCGGAAGAGCGCCATCCCGAGGTCGGCGTCGACGTACGGGAACGCGCCCGCGCCGGGGCGCGCGAGGGCGGCGGCGGCGCGGCGCAGGTCGGCCTCAGCCTCGACCGCGCGGCGGTCCGTGAGCAGGTAGAACGCGCGCAGGTACGCCAGGACGGGGCTCTCGGGGTGCGCGGCCGTCGTCGCGCCGAGGCGGTCGAGCCCGCCGGCGCGGCGCTCGTTCAGCGTCACGTCCACGATGGCGAAGGCGGCCGCCGACTCGACGGCAGCCATGCCCGGCCCGGCCGCGGCGCGCCCGAGCTTGTCGATGCCGCTCGCGACGCTCCCGGAGAAGCCGAAGAGGCGGCCGAGCCAGCGGTACTTGGAGGGGATCGAGCCGGCGGCCGCCTCGCACACGCCCTGCCCGAAGAGGGCGTCCGGGAGCGTGCTGCCGTCCGCGGGGAGGGCCCGGAACTGCCCGCAGGCGTCGCGGAAGGCGAGCCCGGCGCGCGTGTAGCGCTCCTCGCGGCCGAGCATGAGCGCGCGGTGGAGCACGGCCATCGCGCGCATCAGGCGGCCCTCGGCCGTGTCCGGCAGGCGCGCCGCGACGCCGCTCAGCGAGTCGCTCAGGGCGTAGAAGCGCTCGGGCAGCGGGTCGCGCTCCTCGGCGAGCGCCTGCCACAGCGCGACCGACTCGAGCCCGAACGCGCCGGCCGCGCTCGCGGGCTCGGCCCGGCCGAGGGCCCCGAAGGACGCCCGCGCGGCGTCGAGGCGGTACGCGAGCAGGTCCGCCCGGCCGGACTCCCACAGGCGCGCGCCGGCGGGCGTCGCGATGCCGAGCGCCTGCCGCGCTTCGGGCGTCAGCGGCTCGGACGGCGTGGCCCGCGCGGCGGTCGTCAGGGCGAGCAGGAGAAGGGCGAGGCGGATCATCGGGACAGGAGGAGGACGGGGACGAGCGCGCCGGCGAGCGTGCAGACGCCGTTGACGCGGTCGTTGGTGACGAACGCGAGGCCGGCCGCGAGCGGATGCGCGCGGCCGGCCTCGGCCGCGCGCTCGGTGACGGTGCCGTCGGCGCGGCGGTAGCGCGCCTGCGCGGTCGCGCCGAGGACGGTATCGGCCAACGCGCCAGCGACGCCGCCCAGTGCCACCGAGGCCACGACGGGCCACGGCGCGAACGGCGCGGCGCACGCGGCGACGAACGACGCGCCCGCTGCGGCCGCGAGCGTGCCCGCGAGCGAGACGCCGCCGGACGTCCCCGGCGGGACCGGCCGGCCGAGCCCCATCCGCCGCGTCGGGCCGCCGGCGAGCGTGCCGACCTCGGTCGCCCAGGTGTCGGCCGCCGCGGCGGCGAACGCGCCGAGGAAGCCGGCGTAGAGCAGGCCCGCGGCGTCGGGCCAGAAGAGCGTCGCGGCCAGGAACGCCGCGCCGATGCCGCCGTTGGCCGCGACCTGCGCCGCGTCGCGGCGCGAGCCCTTGTCCGCGCGTGCCTCGGCTGTCGCCTTGCGCGCGCGGCCGGCGCGCGAGAGCGCGCTCGAGGCGACGAAGAACGCGAGCGACGGGACGGCCCACGCGGCCCCGCCGGCGGCGAAGAGCAGGAACGCGAGCACGCCGCCGGCGAGCGCGCCCGAGAGGTCGAGCGACCGCGCGCGGTACGCCGCGGCGGCGAACAGAGCCCCGGCCGCGACCGCGAGCGCGACGAGCGCCGCCGCGTCGGGGCGCGCGTCGAGAACCGCGAGCGGCACCACGACGCCGAGCACGACCAGCACGTTGTCCCACCCGCGCCGGCCCGAGGCCTCGCACGCCGCGCCGACGACGGCAACGGCGAGCGCGCCCGCGGCGATGCGGCCCGCGCTCCACGGCGTCAGCCACGCCAGCATGCCGGCCGTGCAGACGCCCGCGACGGCGGCGAACGCGAGCGAGCCCGCGACGGACTTCGCCGCGCCCGCGACCGTGTAGCGCCCGGGCCGCCGCAGCCGCATCCCGACGAGGCTCGCGGCCGGGTCGGCGAGGCCGAGCACGAGAAAGGCCGTCTGCAGGATGTAGACGCGGCCCGCGTCCAGCGTCCAGCACAGGAACAGCGCGCCGACGAGCGCGGCCGGGAACAGGACCGTCCCGAGGCTCGGCCGCTCGGCCCCGTGGATCGCCGGAAGCCAGCGCCGCCTCAGCGCGGCGGCGTTGACGGCGACGAACAGCCCGGCCAGCACGTAGACGAGCGTCGGCGACGAGAACAGCGGCGGGCACAGCGCCGTCGCGACGCCGACGCCGGCGTGGACGACGCGGCGCGTGCTCTCGGGGGCCCACCCGAACCCGGCCCGGAGCCCCTCTCCCACCCCGACGGCCGCGAGCAGGACGCCGGAAAACAAAGCGAACGCGCCAGGGTCGGTCATGGCCGAAGGTTGAAGGGTTAAAAGGAGGAAGGGTTGAAGGGAAAATGCAACCTTGGTCGGAGTCGCATTTACCCTTCAACCCTTCCTCCCTTACACTCTTCCGCCCTACCGCGGGATGTTGAGCGAGAGCGAGAAGCGGAGCTGCCCCGCGACCGCCGACTGCTCGGCGAGGGCGTAGATGTACGACATGTCGACGCCGATGAGGTTGTAGCGGATGCCCGCGCCGGCCGTCAGGAACTGGCGGTTGCCGTTGGCCGGGTCCTCGAAGAAGTAGCCGCCGCGCAGCGCGAGCAGGTCGTTGTACCAGTACTCGAGGCCCGCGCCGAGCGTGAGCTGCTGCAGCGCGCCGAGCGAGCGGCAGGCGGTGTCGTTGGAGGTGTCGTTGTCGGCCGCGAAGTCGGCGCAGGTGCCCTGCCCGGCGCGTGTGTTGACCTCGCGCGCGCCCCACGACGAGAACAGGGCCTTGGTCGGCGAGTCGTAGACGCCCGACGAGTCGCGGCGCACGAGGACCTTGTTGAAGTCGACGGCGAGCGTGATCCGGTTGAAGTCGTCGAGGCGCGTGTCGAGCGCGCCGCCGAAGCGGAGCGTGGTCGGGATGGCGTCCGAGACGCCCGAGCTGTCCGTGTAGGAGATGCCCGGGCCGAAGTTGGCGAGGCTCAGCGCGACGACGGGCCGCGACGACTGCCCGATCCCGAGGTTCGGCCCCTTGTAGATCACCCCGAGGTCGACGCCGTACGAGACGCCGGCCGTCGTCGTGGCGTTGCCGACGTCGAGGCCGCCGGTGAGGTTGGAGTAGATGAGGCGCGCGCCGGTGCCGAGCGAGAGGTTCGGCGTGATCTGCCGGCCGTACGAGACGCCGGTCGAGAGCTCGAAGGACTTGAACTTGGTGAGCTCGTTGCCGAACTCGTCGGTGGCCTGCTGCTCGCCGAGGTTGAAGTACGTGAGGTGCCCGCCGACCGTGCCGGCACGGCCGAGGCTGTGCTTGGCCGCGAGGTACTCGTAGGAGAGGTCCGCCCCGAGCGCGGGCAGCCACGGCGCGTGCGTGAACGAGACCTCGGTGCCGGTCTGCTGGGCGAGGCCGGCGGGGTTCCAGAAGACGGCCGCGGCGTTGTCCGCGATGGCGACGCCGGTCATGCCCATGCCGCTCGCGCGGCTGTCGGGCTCGATCTGGAGAAAGGGGACGGCCGTCGTGAGGACGATCGAGTCCTGCGCGCGCGCCGGCGCGACGAGCGCCGGGGCGGCGAGCGCGAACGCGGCGAGCGCGGCGGCGGCGCGGGGCGCGAAGCGGGAGATCAGCATAGGGGGGAGCGGTCGGGAGGGCGCAGCGGCTGCGCCACGGAAGAAAGGGCGAGGAGGGACGGTCAGCGGATGATGGCGAGGCGCTCGACGCGCTCGACGACCTCCGAGCCGGCAGTGCCGTCGGCCTCGATCCGGAGGCGGAAAAGGTAGACGCCCGTCGCCAGGCGGTCGAGGTCGTCGTCGCGGCCGTCCCACGGGATCTGGACGAGGCCCGCGGGCAGGACGCCCCCCGGCAACGCCTCGTCGCCGGAGATCGTGCGGACCGGCCGGCCGGCGATGGTGTAGATCCGGAGCTGGACGCGCGCCTGCGTCCCGGCGGGCTGGTTGTGCTCGAACGTGAAGCGCGTTGGGCCGGACGTGGGGTTGGGGTACGGGAAGAGGTTCGAGACCGTGAGGCCCTCGCTCTCGGAGACGCGGAACGAGACCTCGGCCGTGTTCGAGTTGTTGACGGCGTCCCACGCCGTCAGGCGGGCCGTGTGGAGGCCCGGCGCGAGCCGCTGGAGCGGGAAGCGGACCGTGCCCGAGCGGTACGTGTCGAGGTCGCCGGCGAAGTAGCGCCCGACGTCGACGGCCGTCGCGTCGTCGCCGTCGATGGTGAGCAGGATCTCGTGGCCGACGCCCGCGCCGACGGTGTTGATGCCGGACGCGTCCGAGAGGCGCGCGATGAAAACAGGGCTTGCGCCGGTGAGGCCGCCCGCGACGAACGTCGTGTCGCCGAGGAAGAGGCGGACCTCGGGGCCGGTCGCGTCGTCGGGGCGCGTGCCGGGCTGGGCCGAGACGACGGGCCGGCGCGACTGCCCGACGGCGTCGGCCCCGCCGGCACCGGCGAGGCCGTAGGCGAACACCTTGGCCGGCTGGCCCGAGTACGAGACGTCCTGCGGGACGCGGAACGTCGCCGAGAACTGGCCGCCGGTGACGGTCGCGCGGCCGGCGTAGATGCGGTCCGTCTGCTGGTCGTAGGCGCGGCCGGGGAGGTACACGCCGAGCGTGAACGGGAACGGCGTCTGCGGCATCACGACGCGGCGGTAGGCGTCGAAGACCTCGACGTCGACGACGCCCGAGAAGCCGGCGTCCGGCGTGCCGTCGGGCCGGAGGACGCGGCCGCTCACGGTCGCCTCGTCGTAGGCGCGCAGCACGGGCGGGGCGTCGATCTGGACGCCGCCGCGCGGCAGCCCGATCCGCATCGCGGGGTCGCCGAGCAGGTTGAACTTGCGGTTGTTGAGCGACGACCCGCTCGCCGTGTTCTTGGTCCGGAACAGGGCGTCGCCGAGGCGGCGCGGCAGGCCGCCGGGCTCGCGCAGCAGCATCTGCTCGGTGAGGGCGACGTTGAGGCCGAAGTTGTTGTCGCCCGAGGGCTGGTCCGACGTGTACACCACGCGGACGGTCGTGAACATGGCGATGCCGCCGCCGTCGGGGCGCAGCAGCGTCTCCTCGGCCATGCTCTGCCCGACGTCCTGGTCGAACTTGCCGAACGAGCACGTCGCGGTGACGAAGATGCTCGGCCGCGTCGTGTTGGTGAGCGCGTTGAGGACGTCCTGGGTGAAGTAGCGCTCGTCGCCGAGGTTCTCGGGGCTGCCGTGGCCGGAGTAGTTCCAGATCAGCGTGCCCTCGTTGAGCGAGCGCACGACGGCGGCGGTCGCCGCGGGCCGGCGGTTGCCCTCGACTGAGTTGACGAGCGGGTAGCTCGGCGCGTAGATCTTCTGGACCGTCAGCGTCGGGTCCGTCGTCTCGGCGACGCGCGACGTGCCGTCGGCGTTGAGCACGTGGAGGTCGTGGTCCCACTCGTTCGGGTACTGGTCGTCGCCGATGAAGGTGACGGTCGAGCGCCACGCGCCGAGCGCCGCCGGCGTCTCGTAGAGCTGGATCTTGTCGACGACGTCGCGGGCCTCCTCGGGCGTGCGGACCGGCAGGCGGCCGATGCCGACCTGGACGCGCTCGGCGGACGACACCCAGCGGCCGTCGCCGTCGGCGAGCAGGCCGAAGTAGTCGTCCGACGTGTACGATTCGGTCCGGTCGAACATGTTCTCGGTCTCGTAGACCGGCACGAAGTTCTCGACGACCTCGCCCTGGCCGGACTGGCGGATGCGGCGGAAGTTGTAGTGGCCGTCGCCGAAGAGGAGCAGGTACTGCGGCAGCCGGGCCGCGTCGGGCGCGCGGTCGTAGAGGAACTTGAGGTAGTCGCGGACGGCGCGCATGTCGGTCGAGCCGGCGGCGAACTCGTTGTCGATCTGGTCCGTCGTGACGACGACCGACTCGAGCCCGTCCGCCGTGCGGCGGTAGTCCGCGAGGCGCGTCGCCTGCTCGAGGAACTCGGGGGCCGCCACGACGACGTAGGCCGGGCTGCCGGCGAGGCCGTGGAGGTTCTGGTTGGCGACGGCGGTGCCGCGGCCGGGCGGGACGGTGACGTAGGCCGAGGCCGCGTCGAAGGCGACGATCTCGCGCGGGCCGGCCGAGGCGTCGACCTGGACGGCGAAGGCCCCGCCGCGCGCCTGCACGCCGAGGCGCGCGATGCGGCCGGGCTCGGTGACGTCCCACACCTCGGGCGCGGCCGCGAAGCCCTGCAGCGCGACCTCGAAGCGGGCGCGCTGCGCGCCGGGCGTCACGAAGCGGACCGCGCCGCCGGCCGCGATCGGCGCGCGCTCGTAGACGGCCTCGGCCCAGTCCAGCCACGCCTTGGCGTTGTCGTTGCCGGTCGTGGACGAGCGGAAGGTGACGCCGATGTTGGCCGCGGCGGGCCGCGTGACCGCGATGGAGCGGTCCGAGAGCAGCGCGCCGATGTTGCGGAACGTGAGGTCGACGGGGTTCGGCGAGACCGACGCGAGGACCTCGCTGCCGGCGTTCATCGTGACCGAGAGGAAGCGGTCGGTGCGCGCGGCGACGCGGGCGCGGTACGCGACCGTCCCGGTGATGCCGGCCGTAGGCGCGTCGTCGAGCGTGGTGTAGCCGGCGGCGAGGACCGAGACCTGCTCGCCCATCCAGTCGAGGCCGGAGCCCGAGCCGTCGCGCTCCTGGTTGAAGAGGTCGCGCTCGTGGAAGACGCGCTGCGTGACCGTCGGGAGCGGCTGCGCGTCGGGGTACGACGGGAAGCCGGGCGCGTCGAGGCGGCGCGGCGCGGGCGCGTCCGTGCGGACGAAGTAGTGGGCCGCGGCCGAGAACGGGCTTAGGTCGTGGGTCCAGTAGCCGGGCACCTCGGGCGTGCCGGCCGGGTTGAAGGGGCCGGGCGGGACGGCGGGGACCGGCGGCACGAAGTCCCACCACGACGGGCCCTCGGCGAAGAACAGGACGCCGTCGCCGGTCTGGAGCGTCGGGACCTCGGTGAGGTCGGCCGGGCGCGGGGCCGTGTTGACGGCCGGCAGCGTGCGGCCGCCGTTGCCGTAGACCTGCACGCGGCCGAGGTCCGGCGCGGCGACGCCGAGCGAGTCGCGGAGGTAGGCCGCCGTGAGGCGGTAGACGCCCTCGCGGGGGACCGCGATGCGGAACCACGTCCCGTCGGCGAGGACCGAGCGCGTCACGGCGACGTGCGGGTTGTCCGTGCCGCCGCGCGCGAAGGCCGCGCGCAGCGCGGGCCGCGGGACGCGGGCGACGAGCCGGCGCACGCGCCCGATGCGCTCGCCGTCGACGCGCACGAGCGCGAGCGCGAGCGACCCGACGAGCGCGCGGCGCATCTCGGCGACGTTGACGACGCGGGCCGCGGGGCGGTCGAGCGCGCCGAGGCGTCCGGCGAGGGCGGCCGGCACGGGCTCCCAGTCGGTCTCCTCGGCGAGGACCTCGACGGCCGGCGGCACGCGCGCGCCGAGCGCGACCTCGTGCGACATCT
>JAYWIE010000353.1:0-10251 GCA_043789155.1 Rubricoccaceae bacterium
GGACGCCACCTTGACGTCCTCGAAGGTGCCGGCGGCCCGGTCGCGGGCGGCATCGGCGAGGCGGGTGGCTTCGGACTGAAGGGTGCGGGAGCGGTCGTCGTCCATGGCTGCGGAGGCGAGAGGGGAAGGGGGGGCCGCGGAGGCGGCCTGAGAGGGTGAGGTGTAGTCCTTTCTCCCCGCATTGTTTCAAATGGAAACGCCCGGCGCGTGTGGCGCGAGGCCGGGCGTCCGGGTGCGGACCGGGGCGGATGGCGCAATGGCGGAGCCTCAGGAGCCCTTTTGTGTGCCATCGCGCCGGGCTGAACCGCGCGGCACGGCGCGGCAGGGCGTCGGGCACGCGGATCGCTAGGAGCAGACTCGAACCAGGCAGCCACCCCGGCCGCCGTCCCACCCAGCCCCGAACCAGGGCAGAACCGGAGCCTCGGCTCCACCAGCTCCAACCATCATGGGTCAGCAGCAGCTCCTCCTCCTCGTCCTCGGCATCGTCATCGTCGGCCTCGCGGTCGTCGTCGGCATCCAGGCCTTCGGCGAGAACCAGAAGAAGGCCAACTCCGACGCGATCACCAACGACGTCATCCGCATCGCCTCCGACGCCCAGGCGTGGAACCTCAAGCCGACGGCGTTCGGCGGCGGCAACGGCGCGTTCACGGGCGTCACGCTCGAAAAGCTCGGCTACACGCTGACGGCGGCCGGCAACTACACGAACCTCAACGGCGGGTACTCGCTGACGGTCGGCTCGGCGACGGCGGGCGGCACGACCAACGCCGCGGGCCTGATCATCGTTGGCTGCAACCTGGCCAACAAGAACAAGGTCTCGGCGCAGGTGTCGGGTACGAGCCCGGACAAGATCGCGACGGTCGTGACGAACGACGCGACCTGCACCCTGCAGTCGTAAGCGACTGTCGTCCTCCGGGATGCTTTGTCTTCCGCGTCCTCCTGTGGCCTCCGCCGCGGGGGGGCGCGCTCGTTTCGCCCTCCTCCCATGACGCTTGCTCTAGGTCTCAAGCCTGTCCCGGTTTGGCCAACCGCTGCGACGCCAAGCGTCTCGCGTCCACTCGTCCCGACCGTGTGGGCGGCTGCAGCCGGGCTGCTCACGCTGCTGCCCAACGTCTCGGCGAGCCCGTTCGCGGGCGACTACGACTCGCAGCGCCTGCTCGAGCTCGCCGCGTGTACGGTGCTCGTCGTCGCCGTGACGGCCTCCCCGAGCGTGCGCGCTTCGTGGTTGAGTGTCTGGTCGCGTGTGCCGGCTTGGGCGGCAGCCGTCGCGTCGGGAGTCGGCGCGCTCGGGGTGGCGTCGGCGACCGTGGCACCGCGGCCGGTGTACGCCTTCTCCGAGGTCGCGATGTTCGCGGCGATGGCCGTCGGCGTCGTGGCCGTCGCGTCGGCAGGGCGGTCGCGGGCGGGGCTCGGCCTCGTAGCCGTGGTGACGCTCGGCGGATATGCCGCCTCTGTGCTGCCGTTTCACATCGCCGACCTCGCGTGCGGCGCGGCCGAGGTCTGGCCGCGCCGGCACCTCGGCTTCGGCAACGTACGCCAGGTGAACCACATGCAGGTGTGGCTGCTGCCGCTCGTGTGGGCCCTCGCCGCGTCGTCAACTGGCTGGAAGCGGACGTGCCTGCGCGCCGTCGGCGCAGCGACGGTCGCGCTGATGGTGGCGACGAACGGGCGCGGCATCCTCGTCGCCCTCCCGGTCGGGCTCGCTGTGGCCGGCCTGACGGTCCGGGCGGGCCGGCGGGCGCTGCTGCGCGAGGTCGCCGTGACGGCCGTGCTCGGCGTGGCCGCGTGGGCCGTGTTGTTCGGGGGCACGGCCACAGTCCTCGACAGGACCGAGGTCGGCCTGAACGGCCGCGGCGAACTCTGGTTCGGTGCGCTGCGCATGGTAGCGGAGCACCCGTGGCTGGGCGTCGGGCCGATGCACTTCGTCTACGCGCCGTCGCTGTTCGGCGCGCACCCGCACAACCTCGCGCTGCAGATCGCGGCCGAGTGGGGCGTGCCGGCGGCGCTGCTCGCCGTCGCGCTCGTGCTCGGGGCCGGCGCGGGCTGGCTGCGGCACGCGCGCTACGCCTCCGCACCCGACGCGCTCTGGACCGCCGGCCTCACGGCCGCCTTCGCCGGCGCGCTCGTCTACTCGTGCATCGACGGCATCCTGATCGCGCCCGTGAGCCAGATCATCGCCGTGCTCGTGCTCGGGGCGCTCCTCGCGGACGTCCTCCCGGACGCTCCCCGGCGCACAGCGCAGCATGCGTCGTGGCGCGACCTCGCGCTCGCCGGCGTCGCGCTGCCCGCGCTCGCCGTCCTGCTCGCCGTTGTGGCCTCGGACGGCCCGACGCTGGCGCGGCGCAGCTACGACTTGCGCGCGTCGCAGGTCTCGTCGTATGGCCTGCCGCGCTTCTGGAGCACGGGGCAGATCGCAGGCCGGCTGCCGCCCGAGCAGGCCCGCCGCTGGCCCGAGGTCTCCGGCACACGCCGCTAGATGGCCGCGGAGCCGGACCGGGCCGTCGTTAAAGCAGAGTAGTAAAACGGGCGATATCTCACCTGTATCCGGCGGGTCTACCCGGCACCGCCCGGTCCTCCACCGCACGCTGTCCGTGTGCACTTACCTCGTCCCCGATGGGCCAGCAACAGCTTCTCCTCCTCGTCATCGGCGTTGTCATCGTCGCCCTGGCTGTCATGGCGGCATTCCCGGTCCTTGAGCGCGGCTTCAAGCAGGACGAGGCCGACGGCCTCCTCGACCGGTCGCTCGCCGTCGCCAACCACGCCGCGGCGTGGCGCACCAAGAACCAGTGGTACGGCGGCAACGGCTCCTACCAGCGCCTCGCCTCGGGCGGGATGGGCGCGCTCGCGCTGGACTCGACCAACGTCCGCGGCCGCTTCTCGATCACCGCGGCCTCAGCGACGACGCTTCAAGTGACCGCCATCAGCACGCGCTACCCCGGCGTCGGCGTGCGCGTGTTCCTGAACGACTACCGCGTGGACTCGACGCAGGTGCGCTTCAACGGCACCATCGCGCTGCCCTGAGCCGGCCGGCTTTCGCGGCCGCGTCCGTCTCACAAACCGGACGCCACGGCTTTACGAAAGCGAGGCACCCGGCGATACCCCGGTCTCACCCGGCGGGCCCGCCCGCCTTCTCCGCGATCCCGAATGGCAGAGTTCCGATTCTCAGGCCTTGCCGCCGGCGGCCAGTCCGTGCAGGGCACCGTCTACGCGCCCAACAAGCGCGCCGCCCAGCAGAAGGTGACCGCCCTCGCCTCTCAGCACACGTTCACCGTGCGCGATCTCGAGGAGCGGATGCTCTTCAGCTACAAGGTCAAGCACTCGACCGGCAAGGTCGTCAAGGGCGAGCAGAAGGCCTACGCCAAGGAGGAGATCACGACCGCACTCGAGCGCATGGGCCTCGAGGTGCTCTCGGTCCAGAAGAACCTCCTCAACATCCAGCGCAAGCCGCCGACGGGCGACGTCATCATGTTCGTGCGCCTCGCGTCGAACCTGCTGATGGAGAAGATGGCCTTCTCCGAGGTGATGAACCTGCTCATGGCCGACATCTCGTCGCCGGCGCTGAAGCACGTGCTCCGCGACATCAGCTCGGACCTCAAGGGCGGCATGGAGGCAAAACAGGCCTTCATGAAGCACCAGGAGAAGCTCGGCATGTTCACGGCGTACATGCTCGGCGTGGCCTCGCAGTCCGGCAACATGGCCGAGATCTACGAGGCCACGGCCCGCTTCCTCGAGCGCAAGGACGAGTTCCGCAAGTCGGTCAAGAGCGCGCTCATTATGCCCGCGGTGACCATCATCGCGACGCTCGGCGTGTTCGTATGGTACGTCTGGTACATCGTGCCTGCCACGGCCGGCCTCTTCTCCACGTTCGACGGCATCGAGCTGCCGCCGCTGACGACGTTCTCGCTCGCGATGTCCGCCTTCCTCGACCGATGGATGGGGTGGATCGGCGTGATCCTGCTGTTCACCGGTGCCGGGCTCTTCGCCTACTTCCGGACGCCGAAGGGCAAGTTCCTGATGGCGAAGTACATGATCCGGATCCCGGTGGTCGGGCAGCTGCTGCACAAGCTCAACATCGAAGTCTTCGCGCGCGTCTTCGCGATCCTCTACTCGGGCTCGGGCGAGAACCTCGAGGTCATCAAGGTCTCGGCCGAGGCGTGCGGCAACGCCTACATGGAGCACCAGATCAAGACGGTCACGATCCCGATGATGATGGGCCAGGGCGCGGACCTCGTCAAGGCGATGGACGCTGCGGGCGTTTTCACGGCGATGACGCTCTCGCGCTTCCGCACCGGTGCCGAGACGGGGTCCGTGCGCAAGTCCGCGCAGCAGATGGCGGACTACTACGAGCGCGAGACGACGCTGAAGCTGAAGGTCGCCGTCGAGACGATCCAGACGTTCGTCGGCCTGTTCATCGGCCTCATGGTGGCCTTCCTCACCGTGCTCTCGGCCGAGACGGCCATGATCCGCCCGTCCGCCAACGACATCATGGGCCTGGGCGGCTGAGGCCCGACAGAAAAGGCGGTTTAAGGTTTAACGTTTAACGTTGCACGCCTTAAGCCTTCAACCTTAAACCGCATCTCACTCCCGATGTCCGCTTTCACGACTGCTCTCTCGCGCCCGACGGCCGGCCCAGCGGCTGCGGCCCCGCCGCCGGCCGTCCAGCCGCAGGCCTTCGCCAACGTCCAGGACCGCGTCGTGCAGGCGCTGCTGCGCCGCGGGCTCGTGCAGGCCGCGCAGGTCGTCGAGGCGGAGAAGATGCGGACCGACCCGCGCGAGCCGCTGTGGCGCGCGCTCGTCCGCGTCCCGCACGTCGACCGCGACAAGGTCTACGAGCAGGCAGCCGCGACCTACGCCTTCCGCCTCGCGCCGGTCAAGGACCGCGAGCCCGAGGCCGAGTTCGCCAAGACGGTCATCGAGTCCTTCGACACCGAGCTCGGCAAGCGCCTCGTCGAGCTCGAGGCCGTGCCCTACGCCTACGCGCAGGACCAGCCCTCGGGCATCCTCAAGCTCGTCTTCATCACCGAAGACCCGATGCGGCCCGAGCTGCAGAAGGTCGTCAACGCGCTCGAGCTCGAGCGCTTCGAGCTGTGCTACGCGCCGGGCTCGGTCGTGGACCGCGTCATCGAGGAGGCCTTCCCGCGCAAGAACGAGTTTCTCGAGCGCATGGCCGCCGGGGTCACCGCCCCGGACTTCGACCTCGGCGTGTCGTTCGAGTCCGGCCAGAAGACGCTCGTGGACGAGGACGCGCTCGAGGCCGAGATCGCGTCGTCGAGCCTGCTCAACCTCGTCGAGGCCGTCCTCGTCGAGGGCGTCCGCCTCGGAGCCAGCGACATCCACGTGTGGCCGAACGCGCACAAGCAGACCGAAATCCACTTCCGCGTCGACGGCCGCCTCGCGCGCTGGCACCTCGAGGAGAAGGGCAGCCCCGAGGCGCTGCTCTCGGTCTTCAAGGACGCTGCGCTCAACGTCGACCGCTTCGAGCGCGACATGGCGCAGGACGGCTTCATCCAGCGCAAGGTCGACGGCACGCTCATCCGCTACCGCGTGAGCATCCTGCCGATCGCCAACGCGGACCCCGAGGTGCGCTCGGAGTCCGTCGTCATCCGAATCCTCGACGACCGCAAGGTGGTCACGGACCTCGCCAAGCTCGGCCTGCTCGAGGGGGCGATGGCCAAGTTCGAGAAGGCCATCCGGCAGCCGCACGGCATGGTGATCCTCACCGGCCCGACGGGCTCGGGCAAGTCCACGACGCTCGTGGCCGCGCTCTCGAACGTCGTCACGCCCGAGGTCAACGTGCTCACGGTCGAGGACCCGGTCGAGTACATCATCCCGGGCGTGCGCCAGATCAAGCTCTCGCACAAACTCTCGCTCGAAGGCGCGCTCCGCGCCATCCTCCGCCACGACCCCGACATCGTCATGGTCGGCGAGATGCGCGACAAGGACACGGCCGAGCTCGCGATCAAGCTCGCCAACACGGGCCACCTCACCTTCTCGACGCTCCACACCAACGACGCGCCCTCGGCCGTGAGCCGGCTCTTCAAGATGGGCCTCGAGCCTTTCCTGATCGCCTACGCCATCAACCTCGTCGTCGCGCAGCGCCTCATCCGGACCCTCTGCGACTCGTGCAAGCGCCCGGACCCCGCGCCGGACGTGGTGCTGGTCCGCGAGCTCGGCTTCACCGAGGAGGAGGTCCGCTCGGTCGTCTTCTACAAGGCGACGATGGGCGGCTCGTGCCCCAACTGCAAGGGGCGCGGCTACAAGGGCCGCCGCGCCTGCGCCGAGGCGCTCTACTTCTCGCCGGCCATCCGCGCGGCCATCGTCGCCGCCGGCGGCGAGGTCAACGAGGACCAGATCCGCCTCATCGCCGAGGGCGAGGGCATGCTGACGCTCGCCGCCTCGGCGCGCGTGCTCGTCGGCCGGGGCGAGGTGAGCATCGACGAGATGATGCGCGTGACCGCGGGCGAGCACTGAGAGCCTGACTAAGAATGGCGCTTCACACGCCGTCTTTCCCGCGCATGCGGGAATCCAGTGTGCCGAGCGCCGTGCCACGACTCTGGATGGGCTGCGCCGACCTGCGGTACCCGGTCGGGGCCGGGAATGACGGCGTTTTAGCCTTCGTCGTGCATTCGTAGTCAGCCTCGGAGCGGGGAGGGGTGAGAAGTGGAAGGGTTGAGAGGTTGGGTGGGCCGCAGCCGGCAGCGAGCCTGTCGTCTTCCCCCTCAACCCTGAAACCCCTCCACCCTGTAACCCTTCCTCGCAGCCACCTTTCGGAACGCCTCGGGTGGTAGAAACGGACGCTGAACGCCCGGCGCTGCCGCGCGCGAGACGGCGTGAGACGCAATGACGCCGGCGCGCGGCATCCCGCCGTGCCATTCGCGGCAGGCGATGCGCAGATGAGACGCACGGGCCGATGCCTGCACGTACCGTCCGCTCAACGCTTCCCGACCCCATGCCCCAGACGCTGCTCGCCCTGCTCGCCCTCGTCCTGTCGTCCGTGCTGGTGTTCAACCAGCAGCGGCTCACGACGAAGGCCCAGACGCGCATGATGACGGACGAGCTCGAGCTGGCCGCGTCCGGTCTCGCCTCGGACGTCCTCGAGTTCGCCGAGGCGCGCTCCTTCGACGAGGCGACCACGCCGCGCTCGATCGAGACGGCGCAGGCCGTCCCGGCGCTGAGCACGGTCTTCACCGCCCCGTCCTTCTTCGGCGCGACCGACCGCGGCACGGCCGGCTGCAACCTGCTCACGCCCGGCGTGACGCCCGAGTGCGACGACCTCGACGACCTCAGCGGCCTCGTGGACGTCCCGGTCGCGATCCCGCTCGCCAACGGCCGCAGCGTGCCCTTCCTGGTCACGGTCAACGTCGAGTACGTCACCGGGCCCGCCAGCACCGTAGTGCCCGCCACCCCGACGCGCCACAAGCGCGTCGTCGTCCGCCTCAAGAGCCGCTTCGTCAACGGGGGCCGCGGCTACGTGCTCGAGTCGCCCCGCGTGATCTCCTACGACCCCATCAAGGCCGCGAAGGACCACGAGGACGTCTACGGCCCGATCGGTCTCTAACCCTCCGCCGACCGCCCTCCGCCGGGGCCCCGCGACGCCATGCAACCCATCTTCGACAACCTCAACGCGCTCATCATCGGGGGCATCCTGATCATGGGCCTCTCGGTCTCGCAGGGGCGCTCGCAGCGCGCCGGCATCGAGCAGATCGCCTCGCACTCGGTCAAGGCCAAGACGCTCGTCTTCGGCCACTGGGTCGAGAGCGACGTGCTCGACCTCGGGGCCAACGTCGGGCGCAACACGTACCGCTTCGACGACCCCGTCGTCGACGCGGCCGGCAACACGACGCGGTGGTCGTTCTACAGCGACTCCACGCGCCTCGACGGCAGCACGCTGCGCCAGGTCGTCCGCTACCGCCTCGTCCCGACGACGCGCGCCGCCTTCCGCGACACGACCTTCCAGCTGTACCAGGTCCTGCGCGACTCGGCGACCGTCGCCGTCCGCGGCGGCGTCCCGGACGCCGTGCGCGACAGCGACTGGCAGCGCGCGACGTGGAGCATCGGGACGCTCTCGTTCTTCCAGATCCAGATGCTCGACCGCAGCGGCACCACCCCGCGGATGGCCTCCGGGGCCGTCGACGTCAACAGGGCGGACTACGTGCGCGTCCGCTTCGGCGTCGTGCCCGAGTACGTCCTCAAGCCCGACAACTACATCCGCGAGCTGTACTGGGTCCGCACGATGAAGGTGCGCCCGTACTGGTCCCCGCCCGCGTAACCGCCCCGACTGGCCCCGTTTACCCGTTCCTCACGACCCGATCCTCCCATGGGAAAAGCACTCCTCCTGCTCGTCGTCGGTGCCAGCATGGCGCTCTCGACGCAGATGTTCACCTCGCAGGACAGCGAGAACCGCACCGCCCGCGACCAGCGCGGCTACGAGGAACAGACCATCGCGCGCGAGGCCGCCGTGTCGGGCTTCAACGTGGCCATGGGCGACATCCGCAGCCGCGGCACGGCCCTCATCGACGCCGTGCAGACCTTCGGCGAGGGCTCGCTCGGCCGCCGGACCGCGAGCTACACCGCCGGCAGCTTCGCTGGCAGCCGCGTCACGACGCGCGCCGTGCTCACGTCGGGCCACAGCGTCCGCGTGACCTCGACCGGCCAGACCGGCTACGACGCCAGCACGGGCCGCTACCGCGCCTCCTACGAGATGCACGACGACTACCGCATCCCCGTGCTGAAGGCCGACGAGGCGAGCCTCGTCAACGTCCGCTTCGTCGACTCCGTCGCGGGCTACTGCTCGGCCGTCTTCTACCAGGCCTACACGGTCGGGATGGCCCCGGGCACGGTCCCGCCGCCGCGCCTGCTCTTCTCGGCCAACAACTCGGACCGCCGCGGCGTGCAGCCGGCCTACGAGATCGTCGTGCGGCCGGGCACGCAGATGAACTTCTTCATCGGCGTGGACCAGAACTGCTCGACGCGCACCACGTCCATGACGACCTGCCAGGCGCGTACGTACGCCCAGACGTACACCTACAGCCCGGTCAACTTCGACTACGTCCACTACGCGCTCGACGTCCCCGCCGCCTCCCTGAGCGACATCCGCGAAAACCCCTACGGCTTCGTCGAGCAGCACCCGACGTCGGGCCAGCGCTGGCGCATCGGGTGGGAGGACATCCACCGCAGCGACTGGGACACCGCCGCGAGCACCTCGGCCCTGACGATCCTCCAGGCGACCAAGAGCTTCGGCTACGACGGGACCGGCTGGCCCGTCGTCAACTCCGACGGCTACCGCCGCCTCACGGACTCCAACAGCCGCCCGGACTTCGACGACCAGGTCGTCGAGGTCTCGCTGACGCCGCTGAGTTCGGCCGACGCGCAGCGCCGGCTCGCCGAGGACAACACCGAGGCGACGTCCTGCGGCCTCCCGTCCGCCAACCCGGACGCCGGCACGACGACGACCGGCACGACGACGACCGGCACCACGACGACCGGCACGACGACGACCGGCACGACGACGACCGGCACGGGCGGCGGCACGACCACCACACCGCCGGCCGGGACGACCAACGGCGCGGGGTGCTCCTGCCAGGGCAACAAGAAGGTGTACATCATGCACCGCCCGCCGGGCAACGAGAGCAACGAGCACCGTATCTGCATCAGCGAGAACGGCTGGCTCAACGGCCACCAGGGTGCCCACAACGACTACCTCATCTGCCGCGGTAGCTGACGGGCCTGCGTGGCCGCGGCCTCCGACGGCCGCCTGAAGGCGCTCGGCCGGCGGGGCCGCCCTCCATCTACGGAGGGCGGCCCCGCCGTCGTTTCGGGCGTCTGCATCCGGGCCCCCGCGCCACCCGCTTTGCCGCCGCAGGCAGGCGCGGACGGTTACCAATCGTGCACGGTAGGGGTCGAAATCACTCCATTTGCGGCGTGTGGACGCGCAAAATCGCCCCTGTGGGGCAGGCGGCCGATGCTCAGGCGTCGTGGCCTGCCTCTTGCCTCCCGCTCACCGTCCGACTCCCACCCTCTGTGAACGCGTTCCCTCCTCCGTCCGGCTTCGACCCCTCAGCGCCCGGCGACGGTCACTCCGGGCAGCCCGCGCCGCCGGCGTGGTCTGCGCCGGCCGGGTTCGCGCCCCCTACCGCGCCGGGCTTCGCGCCAGCACCCGGCTTCGCGCCGGCACCCGGCTTCGCGCCGATGGGGTCCCCGCCTCCCGGCTTCGCGCCGATGGGCGCGCCGCCCGCCGCGCCCGGCTTCGCCCCG
>JAYWIE010000354.1:0-10250 GCA_043789155.1 Rubricoccaceae bacterium
TCTTTCAGGTCCGACGAGCCCTCCGTGTTGACGATGCCGCCCTGGAGTGCGACCGTCGCGGCGACGCCGCGGATCGGGAGGTTCTCGAGATCTGCGCCCGTGACCACCCGCGGCTGCCCGATGGCGTCGTTGGTGATCAGCGGGGTCACGTACTCGACGACGATCTCTTCCGTCGTGTTCTCTGACAGCGTGAAGTTCAGCTGGCGGGTCGATCCCGCGTTGATCTCCGCGCCCGTGACGACTGAAGAGGCATAACCGGCGTACGACGCCGTGACGTCGTACGCGCCGACCGGGACGCCGATGATTCGGTAGTCCCCGTCGATGTCGGTGGCAGCGCCGAGGGTGGTGCCGCCGACGCGGACGTTTGCGCCGATGATGGCAGTGACGCCGTCGGCTTCGAGGACCCGACCGGCGATGGTCCCGGTCCCCTGGGCCAGCGCCACACCGGGCAGCGCGAGCAAGAGGAGGAGCACAGCTGTGCTCAGTGAACGAAACATTGCGACCTCCGTGATGGTGGTGTGTGTGGCCGAGCGGGCGCGGGCGACCGCGCGGCACGGATGGGAAGGTGCGTCGAGACTCCGCCGGGCGGCCGTCCGTCCGGTCGTGCCTCGGTCTCCGACAGGGGAAACCGACCGCTCCCCCGAGCCGCTTCGGGCCGGCCGCGTGGCCAGCCCGAGCTGTGTGCCGCTGTCCTCAGAGGCCAGACGCGCAGGCGCGTCGGTCGGTGAGACGTGTGTGCTGGGCGGTATCAAGCTCGGGGAGACGGGGGTTGCTGTGTGAAGCGAGTGTTGCGCGACGAGGGAGAATATAGCCGGGCCCTGAAAAGCGTGTCAAGGCAACGCGACGTGCCTTCCCTCTGAATGCGCCGTGGCCTCTCGGCCTTCGGTTCACGCAACGTACCACAGGTGAAGCCCCCGTGCACCTCCACAGGCCGTGTACCTTGCAGCCCCCCTCTCCCCTCCCCATGCCCGACCCCTCCCGCCCCGACGTGCTCGTCTCGACCGACTGGGTGTCGCGGCACCTCGCCGAGTCGTCGGCCGTCCGCCTCGTCGAGTCCAACGAGGACGTGCTGCTGTACGCGACGGGCCACCTCCACAACGCCGTCCACGTGGACTGGCAGACGGACCTCCAGGACCCGGACGTCCGCGACTACATCAGCCAGAAGGCCTTCGAGGCGCTCTGCTCGCGCCTCGGCATCACGCCCGACACGACCGTCGTCTTCTACGGCGACAAGGCCAACTGGTGGGCGACCTACGCCTTCTGGACGTTCACGATGTTCGGCCACCGCGACTGCCGCGTCATGGACGGCGGCCGCGCCAAGTGGCTCGCCGAGGGCCGCGTGCTCACGCCGGACGTCCCGCACTACGACAGCACCGACTACACGGCCGGCCCGCCGGACCCCTCGGTCCGGGCCTTCCAGGCCGACGTGCTCGCGCACATGAAGGCCGGCGGGGCCATGGTGGACGTCCGCAGCCCGCAGGAGTACATCGGCGAGGTGACACACATGCCGGGCTACCCGAACGAGGGCGCGCTCCGCGCAGGCCACATCCCTGGCGCGCGCAACGTCCCGTGGGCGCGCGCGGCCAACGAGGACGGCACCTTCCGCAGCCGCGACGAGCTCGCGGCGATCTACCAGGACGAGCAGGGCCTCGACCCGGCCGACGAGACCGTCGCCTACTGCCGCATCGGCGAGCGCTCGAGCCACACGTGGTTCGTGCTCCGCTACCTGCTCGGCTTCCGCAACGTCAGGAACTACGACGGCTCGTGGACTGAGTGGGGCAACATGGTCGGCGTGCCGATCGAGAAGGGCGAGCCGGAGTAGGCGAGCGGGGAGCGGCCAGCGGGGATAAGAACATCCTGCGCCGCAGCCCGGTTCGTCTCGCATTTCCCCGCTCAGGTCCGGGTTCACCCGGCCTACTGCCCGCTCCCCTATGAACCCCCGTCTTCAAGCCATCGCCGACGAGATCTCGTCGGTCCCGCCCGAGATGCAGGTCGAGCTGCTGCTCGAGCACGCGCGGGCGTTCCCGCCGCTCCCCGAGCGCTTCGCCGCGGCCCGCGCCGCCGGCGTCGGGCGCGTGACCGAGTGCCAGGCCGAGGTCTACTTCTTCCCCGAGGTCGCGGGCGGGCAGGTCCGGCTCCACGCCGACATCCCCGGCGAGGCCCCGACGCAGCGCGCGCTCGTCGGCATCCTCATCGAGGCCTACGACGGCGCGTCGCCCGCGGACGTCGCGGCGATCCCGGACGACCTGCTCGCGCGGCTGGGCGTGGCGCGGCTGCTCGGCGTGCAGCGCCAGCAGGGCTTCGCCGGCGTCCTCTACCGCCTCAAGAACGGCGTCGCCGCCGCCGCATGACCGCCGCGACCCGCAGGACCCGCCCCGTCGCAACCCGCCCCGTCGCGGCCCGCCCCGTCGCGGCCCGGGCGCCGTTTCGCGCGTGCCTCGTCGCGCTCGTCGCCGCCGTCCTCGGCTCGGGCTGCGTCGGCCTGCGGCCGAGCCCGATCCCGCTCGAGCAGCGCCCGGCCGACCGCGTCACCGTCCCGACGTCGGCGCTCCACTACCGCGGCTACGCCGACGCGGCTGCGCTCGCGCGCGCGCTGCGCTACACCGACGGGGCCGAGCGCCTCGTGAGCGTCCACCGCGGCGCGCCCGTCGAAGGCCTCGCCGAGAACGCGGTCCCGACGTTCGAGCACGCACTCAACTACGCCCCGGCGCTCGTCGAGTTGGACGTCCGGCGGACGCCCGACGGGCACCTCGTGCTGATGCACGACGCGTCGCTCGACCGGACGACGACCGGGGCCGGCCGCGTCGACGCGACGCCGTTCGCGGCCGTCCGCGCCGTGCGCCTGCTCGACGTGCGCGGCGCGCTGACGTCGTTCCGCGTCCCGACGCTCGCCGAGGCGCTCGCGTGGGCCGAGGGCCGCGCCGTGATCATGCTCGACAGCAAGGGCGACGTGCCGTACCCCGAGATCGTCGCGGCCGTCCGCGCGGCCCGCGCCGAGAACCGGGTCGTCGTGATCGTCTACTCGCTCGCTGCCCACGAAGCGGTGACGGCGCTCGCGCCGGACCTCAACGTCTCGTCCTCGCTCGACACGCCGGCCGAGGCCGACGCCCTCCTCGCCGCCGGGCGCGAGGGCCGCGTGGACCTCTCGCGCACCATCGCCTTCGCAGGCGTCGGCCGGGCCGATCCCGAGGTCGTCGCCCGGATGCACGCTGCCGGCGTCCGCGTCCAGGTCGGCACGTTCCCGCTCGACGCCGCCGCCGACGCCGCGACCGACCCGGCCGTCTACACGCCCTTCCTCGAAGCCGGCATCGACGTGCTCGCGACCGACAACGTCCGCTCGGCGTCCGAGGCCGTCCGCGCGTTCAACACGGCCCGCCTGCGCCGCCGCTAGAACGGGTCTCCGGCCACGAGGCGCTCGGCGAGGCGGTCCAGCCAGCCCGTCGCGCCGGGCAGCAGCGGCACGGCCCCGACGCCGATCGCGGCGAGGCTCTGCCACACGCGCGACGTCTCGAACGCCGGGCCGGCGCGGGACGGAAAGAGGACGGCCGCAGTCTGCACGAGTGCACGCCCGTCCGCCCCGACGATGGCGTCGCGGTAGCGGTGCAGCGCGCCGAGCGCGTCGCCCGGCGGGGCTTCGCCCGAGGCGTCGACGCGGTACTTCGCGTCGAGCACGACCGTGTGGTCCGGCGCGCCGGGGCGGCGGACGCTCACGAGCAGGTCGGGGATCTGCACGAGGAGCGCCGGCGGTCCCGAGAAGCGCGGCGACCGGACGAGATCAACGCGTACGCCGCCCGCGCCGGCGAGGCGGACGGCGTGCGCCGCGCCGCGCCCGAACCGCCCGCCGAACGGCCGCGCGGGCCCGTCGACGCCGAGCGCGCGCGACAGGGCATGGACGACCGCGAGGCCCGCCCACGCCTCGTAGAGCGCGCTCGTGTCCTGCGCCGGGACCGAGCCCGGCCCGTCGGCGAGGCGCAGCGCGCGGCCGAGCGCGGCGAGCGCGTCGGCCGCCTCGGCGTAGTCCGGGCGCGGCGCACGCGGGATCGTCGCCCCCGGCCGCCCGACGCCGGCGAACAGGTCGGCCCGGCGCGCGCGGCGCAGGACCGCGCCGAGGCGCTCGATCTCGGCCACGACGGCTGCGCGCCGCGGCGTCGGCGGGCTGGCCTGCTCGGACGTGCGGATCACGGACGCGCGCGCCAGCGCGGCGTCGAGGCCGGCCGCGAGCCAGCGGTGCGCGGGCGTGTCGAGGCTCGGACGCGCCGGACGCCCGGGCACGCGCTCGGGCCAGACAGCCGCGCCGCGCAGTGCCCGGACCGTCTCGGCGGACGCCCGCCGCAGCGCCGACGGCCGGACCGACGCCAGCACTCGCGACGTCTCCGCGACCGGGTTCCGGGCAACGGACGCGAGCGCCCGCGCCAGCCGGGGCGTCTCGGCCCGCAGCAGCGCCAGCCACGCCGGGTCGGACGCCCGCCCTTCCGCCCGCTCCGCACCTGCCTCGGCCGGCCGGACGAACGCCAGCGCCGCACCGGCCGCTGCGGCCTCGACGTCGGCGCGCATCGCCTCGACGTCCGCCCACGACGCCTTTGCCGGCGACACCGTCACCGCGACGCCCATCTCGGCCACACCGCCCGACGTCACGGTGAACCGGCTCCGGCCAGCCTGCGACCCGAACCGGACCGGCCCGTACACGACCGTCCCGCCGCGTGCAGACGCCAGCCCGGCCAGCAGAACGGGGTCGGCATGGTGCAGCCCGACGGGCGCGCCGTCAAGGCTTTCGAGCCACAGGTTCTGCGTCGTCTCCTCGTCGATGCGGAGCGGCGCGGTCAGGACGCCGGTGCCGCCAAGGCGGGCCGTGCGGCCGGGCGCGGGGTGGACGGCTACGGTCTCGCGGGCGTCGCGGATGTCGCGGCGCGGACCGGACCAGACGAGCCGGACGCGGTCGGTCTCGGCGATGAAGAGGGGCGGCGTCACGCGAACGGCCCGCCGGCGAACGGGTCAGCGTCGGCGATCGCGGCGGCGCGGGCGGCGACGATGGGAAAGGCGGCACCAGCGAGCGCGGCCGGCCGGCCCGTAGCGGTCCACGCAGCGAGCGCCTCGCGCGCGTCCCGCCCCGCGGCCCACGCGAGCAGGCGCAGCGCGGCGTCCGGCCGGCCGTCGAGGCGCGGCACGATCCGGGCGGCGAGGGCGACGTCGAGCGGGTCCACGGCTTGCCCGCGGCGCGTGCGGAAGGCGTCCGGCGTCTCGAGCGCGTGGAGCGCGAACAGCGCGACCTCGTCGCGGGCGCGGTAGCCCGGCCCGTCGGGCCCGAGGGCGCGGGCAGCCGCGGCGACGGCCTCAACGGAGCGCTGGACTTCTGACCGTTCGGTCTTCGTCAGGTCCAGCCCGTCGCCGAGGCGAACCGCGCGCGGTGTCCACGCCGATGCGGGCCAGACGTCTCGTTCCGAGGGGTTCACCGTCTCTTCGGCCGTTAGCCATGTGTCGAGGTCCGTCGCCGCGAGCGTCAGCACGAAGGCGCGGTCCAGCACGCGCGCGCTGACCGCGTGGACGCTCTCGTCCACGTTCACCGTCCCCACGAGCGCGAGGTTCGGCGGCAGCGCGACGCCCTGCCAGCCGGCGTCGCCGACGCGCTCGGTGAGCAGCGGCGGGCTCGCCCAGCCGCCCGGCGCGGGCGCGCGGGCCTCCATCCGCGAGAGGGCTTCGGCGAGGTAGTGCTCGGGCCGGCCGAGGTTCATCTCGTCGAGGACGAGCGTGTGGAGCCGCGACGGGTCGTCCTGCGCCGCACGTGCGGCGCGGAGGAGCGCGCCCGGGCGGAAGCGGCCCGCGAGGTCGGTGTAGCCGAGCGTCTCGGCCGGGTCCGTCCAGTCCGGCCGGACCGGCACGGTCTCGGCGGCGCTGCCCGTCGCGTCGGCGACGAGCAGCGGCAGGCGGCTCTTGCCGACGCCCGTCGGCCCGGCGAGCAGCAGGAACGGCTTGGTGCGGAGCGCGGTGAGGGCGGCCGCGATCTCGAACGGCTCGTACACGAACCCCCGCGCCGCGACGTGCGCCACGACGCGCTCGGTCGCCGCGGCGCGGTCGAAGGCAGGCTCGGCGGCGGGCTCGGTGGCGATGTACGGCGCGGGGGGCTCGGCGACGGCCGCCACGGGCTCACGCCGGGCCGGCTCGCGGCGGGCGGCGTCGCGGACGGCCTCGACGGCCGCCATCAGCGCCTCGGGGTCCGCCCCGGCGCGGGCGCGGACGACGAACTCGAGCACCTTGCCGTCGATGACCGGCAGCGGGTGCAGCACGCGCTGCACGACGGCGCGGAAGCGCGCCTCGGGCGTCGGCAAGTCCGCGTAGACGTCCAGCACGCGCAGGTGCGGCGCGAAGCCGTCGTACGGCACGCGCGCCTCCTCGGGCAGGACGACGAGGGGCCGCACGCGGACCCGGTGCGGCGCGTGGACGCCCGGCGCGAGGACGGTCGCGTCGTCGAACGCGCGGCCCGTCGCCTCGAACATCCCGGCGATGACCTGCCGCCCGGCGACGTAGGCGAAGATGCGGTCGCCCGGTCGGACCTCGGCGATCCGCGCGCGCCCCTGCCGCCGCAGCGCGAACGTGTTGGCGCGGACGAAGGCCGGGAAGGCGTCGCGCGAGACGGACCAGAGCCAGTAGGTCATCGCGGGGCCTCGCCCTGCAGCGCCTCGACGGCGGAGCGGAGGAACGTGTTGCCGGATAGCGTTCCCGTGCCGGAGTGAGACCGGAGTGTCAGGCCCTCTGCGTGGAGCGCTGCTCCAGCCGCAGGGCGCGCGCCGTAGAGCGCGTCGAGGCGCGCGCGCAGCGCGGGCAGGTAGGCGGCGGGAAGCGTCACGGCGGCGGGAACGGAGGCGCGGACGTCAACTTACACGTCCCGGCTGACGGACAGGTGTCAGCCTGCGTCGCTACGTTCCCCGGCTGCCCTCCCCGCACCCCGGCTCCGCCGGCCCCCCGATGGCCCAGATCACCCGGATCAACTCGCCGTTCACGCTCGACACGCCCTTCCGGCCGATGGGCGACCAGCCGCGCGCCATCGAGGAGCTTACGGAAGGCGTCTTCAGAGGCGATAAAGCCCAGACACTTCTGGGTGCAACGGGCACTGGGAAAACTTTTTCTATCGCCAACGTCGTCCGCAACACGGGGAAGCCGACGCTCGTCTTCTCGCACAACAAGACGCTCGCGGCCCAGCTCTACGCCGAGCTCCGGCAGTTCTTCCCGAACAACGCCGTCGAGTTCTTCATCTCGTACTACGACTACTACCAGCCCGAGGCCTACATCGTCTCCAGCGACACGTACATCGAGAAGGACATGGCGATCAACGAGGAGATCGACCGCCTGCGCCTCCGGGCCACGTCCGCGCTCGTCTCGGGCCGCCGCGACGTCATCATCGTCGCCTCGGTGTCGTGCATCTACGGCCTCGGCAACCCCGAGGAGTACAAGGCCCGCATCGTCCAGATCCGCACCGGCGAGTCGACCGACCGCGACGACCTCCTGCGCCGCCTCGTCGACGTGTTCTACACCCGCAACGACGTCGACTTCGCGCCAGGGACCTTTCGGGTGAGAGGAGACACCGTCGAGATCTTCCCGGCCTACTTCGAGGACCAGGCGTACCGGATCTCGTTCTGGGGCGACGAGATCGAGAAGGTCGCCCGCATCGACCCCGTCTCGGGCAAGGAGCTGGGCCGCGAGGAGGGCGGCGTCACGATCTACCCGGCCAAGCACTTCGTGACGCCCAAGGACCAGCTCGACCGCGCGCTCGCGGGCATCGAGGAGGAGCTGCGGTGGCGGCTCGCGATCCTGCGCAACGAGGGCAACCTCGTCGCGGCGCAGCGGCTCGAGCAACGGACGCTCTTCGACATCGAGATGATCAAGGAGGTCGGCTACTGCTCGGGCATCGAGAACTACAGCCGCCACATGGACGGCCGCGAGCCGGGCACGCGCCCGCACTGCCTGCTGGACTACTTCCAGCAGGAGTACGGCGACGACTGGATGATGGCCATCGACGAGAGCCACGTGACGGTCCCGCAGGTGCGCGGGATGTACAACGGCGACCGCGCGCGCAAGCTGAACCTCGTCGAGCACGGCTTCCGCCTGCCGTCCGCGATGGACAACCGGCCGCTGACGTTCGAGGAGTTCGAGACCTTCCAGCACAACACGATCTACGTGAGCGCCACGCCGGCCGACTACGAGCTCGAGCAGTCCTCGGGCGTCGTCGTCGAGCAGGTCATCCGCCCGACGGGCATCCTCGACCCCGACGTCGAGGTGCGGCCGGTCGAGAACCAGATCGACGACCTGCTGGGCGAGATCCGGACGCGCGTGCGGACGGGCGGGCGCGTGCTCGTGACGACGCTCACCAAGCGCATGGCCGAGGACCTGACGGACTACCTCGACTCGTTCGGCGTCCGCGTGCGCTACCTCCACTCGGACATCGACGCGCTCGAGCGGGTCGACATCCTCCGGGACCTGCGCCTCGGCGCGTTCGACGTGCTCGTGGGCATCAACCTGCTCCGCGAGGGCCTCGACCTGCCCGAGGTCAACCTCGTGGCCATCCTCGACGCCGACAAGGAGGGCTTCCTGCGCTCGGAGCGCTCGCTCATCCAGACCGCCGGCCGCGCCGCCCGCAACGCCGAGAGCCTCGTCGTGCTCTACGCCGACAAGATCACCGACTCGATGCGGCGCATGATGGACGAGACCGACCGCCGCCGCGAGATCCAGCGCGCCTACAACGTCGAGCACGGCATCACGCCGACGACCGTCGTGAAGAGCACCGAGCAGGTGCGCCTCGGGACGGCCATCGCGGACCACAAGGACACCCAGGACGAGCGCAAGGCCAAGCAGGAGGGCGTCCAGTACTACGCCGGGCCGGAGCAGCTCAAGCGCGTCGCGGACCCGGTCGTGAAGTACCTCACGCCGGACCAGAAGCGCGACCTCATCGCCCAGCTCACGCGCGAGATGGACGCGGCGTCCGAGAACCTCGAGTTCGAGAAGGCCGCCGAACTGCGGGACTCTGTTGCACAGATCGAGGCGTCGCTCGCAGCGTGACGCCGGTTCACCGAAACGGGGGAAGGCGTGCGCGGCCAGAGAGCCAGACCTTGCGGCTCCCGCTGCCCCCGACGCTGTGCTCCGAGCCATCTTCCTCCTGCTCGCGCTCGCCGCCGCCGCTCCGGCCCGCGCGCAGACGTGCTTCGGCTCGGTCCACCTTCAGTTTTCTGAGGCCACCGGCCGTGGCCGGCTGCGCGTGCTGCCCGCGCGCGACCTCGCCGTGACGGCCGAGTACTTCCTCGGCGACGGGAACGGCCTTCTCACGGCCGAGCAGGCGCGCCGCGACCCGGCGGTCAGCGCGGACGGCACCGAGGTGCTCCGCACCGCGACGCGCGGGACCACGACGCGCAGGAGACTGCCGCGCCTCATTGGGTCCGGCTCGACCGTCCGCGTCGCGACCGGCTGCGGCCTCGCGCTCGTGCACCTCCGCATCACGTACCGCCGCCGCGTGATGACGCTCGACGTGTACCGCGCCCCGGACCACGTCGCGACCGGGTTCGACGCGCCGGTCCCGTTCCGGGAGGGCCGGTACGTCGTGGACTTCTGGACCTCAGCGCGCCTCTCAACCGGCGGCAGCCCGGACGTCTACGCAGCCTCGGCCGTCCGGCCGGCCGGCCCGTGAGGCGGTGGCTCGTGCGCGGCGAGGTAGTGCGCGCCCGTTTCGGCGAGGTGCTCGGCGAGGACGTCGAGCGTGCGGCGCGCGGCGGCCCGGTCCGCGCAGATGCCCGCGACGACACGGTCCTGCACCTGCGCGAGCGAGAACGAGGCGTCGCCGGCCAACACGAGCGACGCGCCGCCGGCCTCGACCACGACTGACTGGTGGCCGCGCGTGTGGCCGGGCGTCGGGACGAGGCGGACCGCGCCGTCGGCCGTCAGAGCGTGCGAGCGCTCGAACGCGCCGACCGAGCCATCGCGGTAGTCGACCGGCGTCGGGCGGAAGAAGTCGGGCCAACGGCACGGAAGCGCGCCGGGGACAGAGCCGGCGGCCTCGGTGCGGGACGTGTAGAAGGCGGCGTTCGGGAAGTGGCCGAGTCCGCCGGCATGGTCCGAGTGGAGGTGAGTGAGCGCGACCGTCTGGACGTCCTCGGGCGGGACGCCGAGCGCGCGCAGCTGCCCGCCGAGGTGGAGCGCGGCGGGCACGTCGAAGCGGAGCAGGCGCTCGTAGACGAACGCCGTGCCGGGGTCGCAGGCGAAGTAGCCCG
>JAYWIE010000355.1:0-2889 GCA_043789155.1 Rubricoccaceae bacterium
CGGCCTGGTCGTCCTCGCGGAGCACGAGGGTCTCCTGGCGGAAGCGGACCTCGAAGCCGCCCTCGGCCGGGAGGAAGCGGTAGCCCTCGAACGTCTGGAGGTCGCCGGCCTGCACGAGCACGCCGCGCGCGTCCCGGAAGGGCTGCGCGACGACGTACGTCTCTCCCGCGACGAGGTCGGTGATCCTCACGCCGCCGGGGCCGCCGCCGGGGCCGTCGTTCGCTGGCCCGTACGCCCGCCGCCGGCCGGGACGCCGTCCGTGACCGGCGCTTCGGGCTCGGTCGCGGGGACGTCCGGCGGGCCGGCCGGGGCGTCGATGGCCGCGGCGATGTCGGAGCCGAGCAGGGCGTCGGGGATGCCGAAGGCGTCGACGGCCTCGACGCAGACCGGGCGCAGGCGGGCGAGCAGCGCGTTGACCTGCGTGCGGATCGCCTTGGCGACGTTGCCGTCGAACAGGCTCTGCTCGAGAAACCACGCGCGGTCCGCCTCGACGCGCGTGAGCGCGTAGAGGGCGCACTGGAGCGCGAGCACGGTCCGGAGCTGCGGGTCCGCGGTCCGCTCGACGGCCGCCTGGAACGACGTGAGCACGAGGCACTCGGCGTGGGCGTGGGCGAGCGCGAGCAGGTGGTCCTGGACGTCGACGAAGGCGTCGAAGGAGTCCGCGCCGCGGTCGATGCGGCCCTTGAGGCGGGCCGCGGCCGAGACGAGCAGCTGGCGCTCGCGGCGCTCGAAGAGCGCGCGGTGCCACGCGGGGTCCAGGAGGTGCTCCGCGGCGGCGTTGCGCCGCGCGACCGGGTTGACGACGCCGAGGCGCGCGTCGGCGCGGTCGCGCAGGAAGCGGACGATGCCCGCGACGTTGAGGCTCGCGAACTCGCGGCGGTAGCCTTCGAGCAGGCCCTTCGCGACCTGCAGCATGAGCACCGTGTTGTCGCCCTCGAACGTCGTGAAGATGTCGGCGTCGGCCTTGCGGTGCGCGATGCGGCTCGTCCAGCGGTAGCCCTCGCCGCCGGTCGTCTCGCGCGCCTGCTGGAGCGCGTGCGTCGAGTGCCACGACGCGAGCGACTTCAGCGCCGCCGCGTCGGACTCGGTCTCGCGCGTGTCGCCGCCGGGCGGGAGGGCCGCGAAGCGCTCCGTCAGGTCGTGGAGCGCGAACGTGAGCCCGGTGCTCGTCGCCACGAGCGGCAGCAGGCGGCGCTGGTGGCTGAGGTAGTCCATCAGCGGCACCTCGGGCCCGCCGGCCGGCCCGAACTGCCGCCGCCGCGCGCCGTAGCGGACGGCGATCGTGAGGCCCGCCTTGGCCGCCGAGTTGGCCGCGCTCCCGACCGCGATGCGCCCGCCGACGAGCGTGCCGAGCATCACGAAAAAGCGCTTGCCCTCGCTCGCGATGGGGCTCGTGTAGGTCCCGTCCGCCGTGACCTGCGCGAAGCGGTCCAGCAGGTTCGTGCGCGGGACGCGGACGCTGTCGAACCAGAGGCGGCCGTTGTCGACGCCGTTGAGGCCCATCTTGTGGCCCGAGTCCTCGATCCGGACGCCCGGCAGGATCTGGCCGGCCGCGTCGCGGAGCGGCACGAGGAACGCGTGGACGCCGTAGCCCTCGCCGCCGATGACGAGCTGCGCGAAGACGGTCGCGGTGCGCGCGTGGGCGGCCGCCCCGCCGATCCACTCCTTATGGTCGCGCTCGGTCGGCGTGAGCACGACCCACTCGTCGGTCTCGCGGTCTAGCGTTGCCGTCGTCTGGAGGTCGCGGACGTTGGAGCCGTGGGCGCGCTCGGACATCGCGAACGCGCCGGGCAGCGCGAGGCTGCCGATCACGGGCAGGAGCTCGGCCTTCTGCGCCTCGCCGCCGAGCTGCGCGACGGACCCGCCCCAGAGCCCGAACTGCACGCCGAACTTGATGACGAGGCTGAGGTCGTGGAACGCGAGCGTCTCGAAGGCCGCGATAAAGTCCGCGATGCTGCCGCCGCCGCCCATCTCGACCGGGAAGGCGAGGCTGCCGAGGCCGTCGTCGGCGAGGCGGCGCGCCCAGACGAGCACGCGCTCGCGGTAGTCCTCCTTCGAGATCGAGGGCTCGGGGTAGGCGAAGGCCGGGTCCTGCAGGAGCGCGCGGACGCGGTTGCGGACGCCGGCGCGCTCGCCGTCGAGCAGCGCTTGCATCGCGGCGACGTCGAAGGCCGGCGGGGCCGCGGGCGGCAGCGCCGGCGGGCCGGGGTCCGGCGCGGGCGCGTCCATCTCACGGACCTCCTCGGCCCCGTCGAGCGCGAGCGCGCGCTCGATCTCGGCCAGCGCGGCCCGGATCTCGGGGTCCGCCCCGGAGCCGTCGCCGGAGATGCTCAGCGTCGCGAGCGCCTCGCCGAGCGCGGCGAGCGAGGCGCGCGCCTCGGGCGGGACCTGCGGCAGCGACGTGCGGAGCGTCTGCGCCCAGCCGTGGACGGTCGCGGCGTCGGGCGGCGCGGCCGGGTCGAGGTACGCTGCCACGCGCGTCCGCTCGTCGGGCGTCAGCCACGGCTGCGCGACGACGTGCGTGCGGATGGCGTCGACCTCGGCGGGCGTGAGGCGGCCGTCGGCCCAGGCGACGTAGAGGAACGGGAGTACGGCGGCGAGGCCGGTGGGCAGGTCGTCAGCGGCGGTCTGGAGGGGCAGCATCGGAGCGTCCGGATGGGTTTTGGAGGGCTACCGGCCGAAACGTGAAAGGTGCCGCACTGCGGCGTGATTTCTCTGTGCTCCGGCTCTCCGCGCACCATTTCCCTGTGCGGCGGCGGATCCCTGCACGCCCGGCCGTGCTTGACGTGCAGCCTGCTTCCCTCCCGATGAACCGCTCCGCTGCCGTCTCCATCGTCGCCATGCTCGTGGCCCTGTTCGCCGTCGTGACGGCGCTGTTCGCCGTGTTCC
>JAYWIE010000356.1:0-10245 GCA_043789155.1 Rubricoccaceae bacterium
GCTCACGCCCGACGGCCGCGGCGGCCTCGCCGCGTCCCGCGCCATCGCGCCCGGGCGCTACGAGTACAAGCTCGTCGTGGACGGGGCCGAGGTGCTGGACCCGCTCTCCCGCGACTCGACCCTCAACCCGTTCGGGGCCTACAACAACGTCCTCACGGTCGCGAGCCCCGCGCCGGGCCGCCTCCGCCTCGGCCCGGCCGTCCTCGCCGGCGACCGGACGTCGGTCTCGTACACGGTCTCCCGCGACGGCCCCGACGGCCTGCCGCAGCCGCCCGGCCTGACCGTAGCCGACGTGGTCGCGCTGGCGGGCAACGAGATCGTCGGACCCGACTACGTCGACGTCGCGCCGACCGGCGACGCCGTCGCGGTCGACCTCGCCGCCCTCCCGCCCGGCCTCCAGCGGCTCCGCGTCGCGGTCCGGCAGGACGGCCTGGTCTCGCGGTGGACCGAGGCTCTGCTGCTCGACGGACGCCCGCTCGGGACGGTCCAGGCGGCCCTCGACGCGCCCGGCGCGCCCACTACGGGCGCGACGCCGTTCGTCTGGCAGGACGCCGTCGTGTACCAGGTCGTGCTGGACCGCTTCCGCAACGGCGACCGCACCAACGACCGGCCCGTCGTGGCGGACAGCCT
This sequence comes from Rubricoccaceae bacterium, assembly GCA_043789155.1. Lineage (GTDB taxonomy): Bacteria > Bacteroidota > Rhodothermia > Rhodothermales > Rubricoccaceae > DASVSE01. The sequence continues at coordinate 631 of JAYWIE010000356.1, forward strand.
GCTCGTGCCGGCCAACTACGCCGGCGGCGACCTCCAGGGCCTGCTCGACGCCGTCGAGGCCGGCTACTTCGAGGGCCTCGGCGTCAACACGCTCTGGCTGTCGCCGCTCTACGACAACCCGCCCGGGGCCGAGCGCGAGTTCCCCGCGCCGCACCGCTTCTACACCGGCTACCACGGCTACTGGCCGAGCCGCCCGCGCGCGGTCGACGAGCACCTCGGCGACATGGCGCTCGCCCGGCGCGTCGTCGCCGCCGCCCACGCGCGCGGCCTCCGCGTGCTCCTCGACGTCGTCGCGCACCACGTCCACGACTCGCACCCCTACTTCCAGCAGCACCCCGAGTGGTTCGGCCAGCTCGACCTGCCCGACGGATCGCTCAACCTGCGCCGCTTCGACGAGTACCGCCTCACGACGTGGTTCGAGCCGTACCTGCCGAGTTTCGACTTCGAGGCCGCGCCAGAGGCCGCCCGGCAGGTCGCGGACGACGCCGTGTGGTGGCTGCGCGAGACCGGCGCGGACGGCTTCCGCCACGACGCCGTCAAGCACGTCCCGAACAGCTTCTGGCGCACACTCACGGCGCGCGTCGCCGAGGAAAACCGCACCCGGCCCGTCCCGCTCTACCAGATCGGCGAGACGTTCGGCTCGTACGGCCTCGTCGCGAGCTACGTCGTGCCGGGGCAGCTGGACGCGCAGTTCAACTTCCTGCTCTACGACGCCGCCGTGGCCGCGCTCGCCCGCGGCGCGTCCATGCGCGCGCTCGCCGACGAGATGGACCGCTCGCTCGCCGTCTACGGCCCGCTCAACGTCATGGGCAACCTCCTCGACAGCCACGACAAGACGCGCTTCATGGCCTACGCCGACGGCGACGTCCCGCCGGGCACCAACGAGGCCGAGCTGGGCTGGGGGCCGGACGCCCCGCGCGTCGACAGCGACGCCTCGTACCGGAAGATGGAGCTGGCGATGGCCTACCTCATGACCACGCCCGGCGTGCCCGTCGTGTACTACGGCGACGAGATCGGGATGACGGGCGCGGCCGACCCGGACAACCGCCGGCCGATGCCGTGGGCCGACCAGGGCGGCGCGGTCTCGTCGGCGCAGGTCGCCCTGCGCGCGGCGACGTCGAGCCTCGCAGACCTCCGCCGGAGCCTGCCCGCCCTGCGCCACGGGGCCTTCGAGACGCTCCAGGCGACCGAGACGCTCTGGGTCTACCGCCGCACGTCGCCCACGTCCGACGTCGTCGTCGCGCTCAACACCGCCCGCGCTGGGGCCGACGTCCGCCTGCCGGGCCTCGCCGGGACCGACGCGCTCGACGCCTCGGCACCGGTCGCGGACGCGGCCGGCCTCGCCTTCTCCGTCCCCGCCGGCGGCTACCGCGTCGTCCTGCTCCGATGACCGTCGCCGAACCGACCGGCCTGCTCCGCCAGACCTACACGCTCACCGACGCGGAGGGCACCGGCGAGCCGTTCGGCGAGCTCGCGCTGCGCCTCTTCCGCGGCGGCCGCCTGACGGTCGGCGACGCGGACTACGACGTCGCGGCCGTCGGCCTGCTCCAGACCGCGCACGAGCTGACGCTCGGCGCGGCGCACGTCGCGGCGTCCTGCCGGCCGTCGCTGTTCCGCCGCGCCATCACCGTCACGTTCGCCGCCGAGGCCGTCGGGACCGACGCCGACCTCACGGTGAGCCTCACGCCCGAGGGCTGGTTCGGCCGCCGCTGGACCGTCGCCGCGGACGGCGTCGAGGTCGGACGGGCAGACTGGACCGGCCATATCCGCTCGCGCCTCGCCCTCGACGTACCGGACGCGCTGCCGCTCGTCGTCCGCGCCTTCCTCGTGGCCGTGCTCGCCATCCAGCGCCGGACGGAGCGCAACAGCGGCTAGCGCCCTACCGGACGTCGAGCAGCGTCACGTCGAACGTCAGCGTCGCGCACGCTGGGATCGACGCCGACGGCGGATTCGCGCCGTAGCCGAAGTTCGGCGGGATGACGATGGTCCGGCGGCCGCCGATCTTCATGCCGGTCACGCCGAGGCGGAAGCCGGGCACGGTGCCGGCGAGGTTGAACGTCGCGTTCTGGTTCTGGTCGAAGGTCGTGCCGTCCGCGAGCGTCCCGACGTAGCGGAGCGTGACGGTGCTGTTGGACGTCGCGACGGCGCTGCCCGTGCCGAGCGTGACGTCGGTCGTCTGGACGCCGCCGGCGTCGGCGCAGGTCGTCGGGTCGTTGGAGCTGCACCCGGCGAGGACGAGCGCGGCGAGGAGCGGGACGGCTAGGCGGAGGCGGACGGTCATCGGAATGGGAGTCGGGGGACGCGCCCAAGCTACCGGCCTGGCCGGGACGTCTGCGGGCCGGGACGGCTTTTCACCCTTCGCGGCCGCACACGGCGCGCCCGGATCGTCACGTCCGCCGCGCATGGCGGACTCGTGCTCGACGTAAGCAGTTCTCCTCGACAACAAGAATATGTCATCCCGGACTTGATCCGGGATCTGCCTTTTGCATTCCACGACGTAGAGAAAAGACGAAAGGCAGATCCCGGATCAAGTCAGGTCCGGGTTTACCCGGCGGGATGACAAATAGGGAGGGGGTTGCAACTTCCTCCCCGCTCCCCGCTCAGGTCCGGGTTCACCCGGCCCGCTCCCCGCTCCCCGCTACCGCAGGTCTGCCGGGTCGCCGGTGATGCGGACGAGCCGGCCGTCGAGCGCGAGGCGGCCGGCGGCGAGCAGGCGCAGCGCGCGCGGCAGCAGGTCGTGCTCGACGGCCAGCACGGCCGCGGCCAGGGTCTCCGGCGTGTCGTCCGGCTGCACCTGAACGGCCTCCTGCAGCACGACCGGCCCGGTGTCCAGCCCGGCGTCGACCAGGTGGACCGTCGCGCCCGTCAGCCGGCAGCCGTAGGCGATGACGGCCTCGTGGACGCGCCGGCCGTACATGCCCGGCCCGCCGAAGGCCGGCAGCAGGCTCGGGTGGACGTTGAGCATCCGCCCGCGGAAGGCCCACACGACGGGGTCCGGCACCTTCCGCAGGAAGCCCGCCAGCGCGACCGTGTCGGCCTCGTGGCGCGCGAGCACGTCCAGCAGCGCCTGCGCGAACGCGCCCTCGTCGGCGTCGAACGGGACGACGGCCGTGGGCACGCCGCGGACGCGCGCGCGGTCCAGCACGCCGGCGCGCTCGCGGTCCGAGACGACGACGGCCGCCTCGGCCGGCAGCTGCCGCCGCTCGATGGCGTCGAGCACGGCCCCGACGTTGGTGCCGCTGCCGGAGGCGAAGAGGGCGAGGCGCATCGGGATCAGGCGCTGACGGGTGACGCCGTGACGGGCGGCGCGGTGACGGGCGAGGTCGTGACGAGGCGGGCCGCGGGACCGTCGACCGTCAGGCGCGCCGTGACGCCGACGGGCAGCGTGACCTTGCGCCGGACGTGCCCGTACGTCAGCCCGGCCGCGACGGGCCCGTCGACGCACGCGGCGTAGGTGTCGAGGACGTCGGCGAGGTCGAGGCTCGGGCGGTCCGGGAGCGGGTCCGCGCCCGTAAACATCCCGAAGACGAGGCCGCCGAGGCGCTCGAGCACGCCCGCGAGGCGCAGCCGCGCGAGGAGGCCGTCGATGCGGTACGGCGCTTCGCCGACGTCTTCGAGGACGAGGACCGCGCCCGTGAGGTCCGGCAGGAACGGCGTGCCGAGCAGGGCGGCCACGAGCGAGAGGTTGCCGCCGACGAGCAGGCCCTCGGCGTCGCCGTCGGCCAGCCCGAACGGCTGCTCGTCGCCCGGCCCGGCGAGCGAGACGCCGGTCTCGCCGCCGGCGAGCCGCCAGAAGTGGGCCTCGGTCTCGGCGTCGAGGTGCGGCCAGTCCGGGGCGACCATCGGCCCCGAGAGGCCCGTCAGGCCGGCCTGCGCGAGGAGCGCGAGGTGGAGGGCCGTGACGTCCGAGTAGCCGACGACGAGCGGGCGCGAGGCCCGGGCGGCGTCGTAGTCGAGCGCGTCCAGGATGCGGAGCACGCCGTAGCCGCCGCGCAGGCACACGACGGCGTCGAGGTCGTCGCGGCGGAAGAGGCGGTTGAGCTCGGCCGCGCGCTCGTCGTCGGAGCCCGAGAGGTAGCCCTCAGGCTGTGCGAAAGCGCGGCCGGGCTCGACGGTGAGGCCGCGCGCGCGCAGCGCGGCGAGGCCGGCGTGGGCGTCCGAGGCGTCGAGCGCGGCCGAGGCCGGCGCGGCGATGGCGACGTGGCCCGAGGGCGTGAGCGGGCGGGGGAGAGGCACGGATGCGCGGTGGCGGGCCGGCAAGCTACGGGCGGCTGCACCGGCGGCCGCACCGGCGGCCGCACCGGGCACGCGCGGCCGTCGGGCCGGCGTTCTACCTTGACGTCCCGCCCGCCCCGCTCCGCCGGGCCACCCCGAACCTATGCGCCGCCTCTCCGCCTGCCTCACCGCCGTGGTCGCCCTCGCCGGCCTCTCCGCGTGCGACGCCGCCGACGCCTCGGCCCCGCCCGCCGCCTTCGACCCGTCGGCCGTCGACTACGACGCCCTCACGCGGCTCGACTACGAGACCGAGGTGCGACCCCTGCTCGCCGCCCGCAACGTCCTCGCGCCGACCGCCACGACGGCCCCCGGCAACCCGGCCGACTACGCGCTCGGCACCGTGCTGATGGCCGGCCCGTCCGGCTTCGTCGTCCCGTTCGACGCCGCGGGCAGCCTCATCACGCGCTTCGCGGCGGACCTGCCGGACTCGGCGGCGATCCCGTTCCCCAACCTCCGCCGGCTCGACGCCGACGAGCGCCGCTTCGTGAGCCGCTGGATCGAGGCCGGCGCGCGCGCGACGCCCGGCGGGGCCGTCCCGTTTGCCGACGCGCAGCACCTGCTCTTCGTCTGCGTCCAGGGCGAGAACTACGTCGACGTGCTCGACGAGGAGACGATGCGGACGGTCCGGCGCGTCCGCTTCGACGATCTCGGCTTCCCGAGCGCGCCCTACGGCCCGCACCACGTCGCGTTCGAGCCCGGCGGCAGCGCATGGTACGTGACGCTCATCTCGGGCGCGGGCACGTCCGGCGGCGCGGTCCTGAAGCTCTCGACCGACCTCTCGCTGGACCCGGCCAGCCCGGCCTACGTCCTCGGCTCGGCCCGCACGACGACGCCCGGCATGATCGCGCTCGACCCGTCGTCGAACCGCATGTACGTCGGCCGCTCGACGCTCTCGGCGGCCACGACGTCCGGCTTCGTCGTCGTGGACCGCACGACGATGGCGACGACCGAGGTCGCGACGCCGTTCAACGTCCCGCACGCGATGGCCGTCACGCCCGACGGCCGGTTCGTGCTCACGGCCTCGCTCACGGGCGGGCAGGTGGCGGTCTACGACCCGCTCACGGAGGACCTCGCGATCCAGCCCGTCCCGGGCGGCCCGCACGAGCTCATCCACTTTGCCGTGCTCGGCGCGCACCACGGCGGCCGCACCGCCGGCACGGCGGCCGGCGCGGATCACGGCGCGATGCCGGGCATGGACCACAGCGCGATGCCCGGTATGGACCATGGCACGACGGGCCAGACCGGCCGCAGCGCGGAGGCGCTGCACGCCTACGAGGCGACGCTGACCTCGAAGTCCACCAACACGCTCCTCTTCTTCAGCCTCTCGGCTGCGGGCGCGCTCTCGCTCACGGCGACGGCCCCGGCCGGCAACGGCCCGTACCACGCCCACGTCGCCCACGACGGGCGCACGATGCTCGTCCCGGACCAGCGCGGTGACACGGTCACCATCCTCGACGCGGTCACGCACGCGACCGTCCGGACCGTCGCCGGGCCGGGCGGGCCGCTCTCGCAGCCGCACAGCCCCGCGCCGGGCCACGACGGCACGCGCTTCTTCGTGACGTCGTCGAACCTCAACGGCCGGTGGACGCCGGCGTTCGCCTGGCTCGGCCCGGCCAGCGCCGCGGGCGTCCGCGCGCCGCTGCCGGCCGCGCGCGCGGGCAACGTGACGGCATTCTCGATGGACGGGACGGTGCTGCAGACGGTCCAGCTCGGCGCGTACCCGTCTGGCATGGAGCCGTTCGAGGTCGGCGTCGGCGGCCACGAGAGCATGTAGGCCGAAGAGGTTTAAGGTTTAACGTTAAACGTGCAAGCCTTAAACATTAAACCTTAAACCGCATTCCCTCCGATGCGCTTCGACCTCCTCCAGCAGTACGACATCCCGTACCTGCACCCTCTGATGGTCCACTTTCCGCTCGTGCTGCTGCTGCTCGGGGCCGGCGTAGCCGTGCTCTACGCCGCGCTCGGGCGGCCCGTGTGGCGGCTCGCGGCGCTCGGCGTGTTCGTGCTCGGCGCGGCCGGCGCGTTCGCCGCACGCCAGACCGGGCAGACGATGCAGGACGACGTCGAGGGCGAGCCCGTCGTCGAGGCCGTGCTCGGGACGCACGCGCGCATGGCCGATTACACGATGTGGAGCGCGCTCCTCGCCGCGCTCGTCTACGGCGGGCTGAGCGTCGCCGCGCGCCGGCGTACGGCCGAGGGGAGCGTGCGGCCGCGGCCGGAGCCGCTCGCGTGGCGGCTCGCGGCGCTCGCGCCTGCGCTCGCCGCGGCGGCGCTCGTCGCGTGGACGGCCCACCTCGGCGGGGTCATGGTGTGGGGCGTCCCCGTCGGGTAGGTTCCGGTATGCCCGACCCCCTCTCCGACCGCGAGCGCGACGTCCTCCGGCGCGTCGTCCAGACCTTCATCGACACGGCCGCGCCCGTCGGGTCGCGCGTCGTCGCGGACACCATCGACCTGTCGTCGGCCTCCGTCCGCACGACGATGCAGCGGCTCGAGGGCGCGGGCTACCTCGGCCACCCGCACACGTCCGCCGGGCGCGTCCCGACCGAGCAGGGCTACCGCCTCTACGTCGACGGCCTGATGGACGTCGGCGGGCTCTCGGCCGTCGAGGCCGGGCTCCTTCGCGACTCGGTCCGCCGCCGCCTCGGCGACCTCGACGCCGTCGCGAGCGACACGAGCCGCCTGCTCGGCTCGCTCGCGCGCCTGCTCGGGGTCGTGCTCACGCCGCGCCTCGCGACGGGCGTGCTCGAGCGCATCGAGGTCGTCCCGCTCGGGGCCGCGCGCGTGCTGTTCGTGCTCGCGCTGCGCGGCGGGCTCGCGCGGACGGTCGCGGCCGAGGTCGACGTCGAGATCCGCCCGGGCCACGTCGACGCCGTCGTGCAGCGCCTCAACGAGCGCCTCGCCGGCCACTCGCTCGACGAGATCCGGCGGACGGGTGCCGAGCGCCTGCAGGACCTCGCCGACGGCGACCGGACGGGCATCGTCCGCCTCGTGCTCCGGGACGCGCCGACGCTCTTCCGCGACCCGTCGTCGGGCGCGCGGCGCGCGGCCATCGCGGGCACGGGCCACCTCGTCGCGCAGCCCGAGTTCCAGCACCCCGCGGCCGTCCGCGCGGCCGTCGAGCTCGCCGAGAACGAGGCCGTCGTGGTCCACCTGCTCGAGACGGCCCTCGACGCGGCCGAGGCCGGCACCGCCGAGGCCGGCGCGGCCCGCGTGCTCATCGGACGCGAGGCCACCCCGACGGCCGAGGACGCCGCCGCCGTGTCGGTCGTGACGGCCCCGTACCGCCTCGGCGGGGCCGTCGGGGCCGTCGCCGTCATCGGCCCGACGCGGATGGACTACGCCCGCGCCGTCGCGCTCGTCGAGTACGTCGCCGGCCTCCTCGGCGACGACAGCTGACAGCTTGGGACGCCGACAGTCGGCCTGGACGCCGTCTCGGTGGAATCCCAACTCTGCCCTGACCGTGACGACTCCGACACCGGATTCCTCGTCGTTCCCGCGTACGCGGGAATCCAGAGTGACGAGCAGGACGTCTGTCGGGCGGTGACCGAGCAGAGCGAGGTGCATCTGACCCGGGCGCACCCGTCCCGACCTCCTGCGGTCGTCTGATGGCGCTGTCTCACCACTTCGGGTCCCCGCATACGCGGGGATGACGGTTGCGGAAGAATCGCGCGAGGTGAGGGCGTCGGCGATCGCCCCACCCCGGCCGATGTGGGGAGGGCCGCCTGACCTGGCCCGCCTGACCCGACACGCCGTCCGGCGCTAGCTTGCGCCAACCCCGACACCGCTGCATGACCGACGCCCCACTCGCCGTCCGCGACTCGCCCGAGCTCGCGGTCATCCGCGACCAGATCTTCGCCGCCGACCGCGTCGTGCTCACGACGCACCTGCGCCCCGACGGCGACGCCATCGGCTCCGAGATCGCCCTCGCCCGCGCCCTGCTCGCGCTCGGCAAGACCGTCACGATCCTTAACACGGACGTCGTGCCGCGGACGCTGGACTGGCTCGTCGACGAGCAGCCGGCCGGGCTCGTCCAGAAGGCCGAGTCCGGCAACCTCGCCCAGGCCCGCGCCGTCGCCGAGGCCGACGTGCTCGTGGTGCTCGACGCCAACGCGCGCCACCGCCTCGGCGTCGCCGGCGACGTCTTCGCGCAGGCCGGCAAGCCGGTCCTGCTCGTGGACCACCACCCGGACCCCGAGACGTGGTTCACCCGGTCGTGCGTCCGCACCGACGCGTCGGCCGCGGCCGAGATCGTCTACGACCTCATCGCCGGCTACGACGCTGCCCTCATCGACCGCGCCGTCGCGACGGCCCTCTACGTCGGCATCATGACCGACACCGGCTCGTTCCGCTACGGCGCGACGACGCCGCGCACGCACGCCATCGTCGCGGACGTGCTCGCGCGCGGCGACCTCCGCCCGGAGCCCATCCACGTCGCGCTCTTCGACGGCCGCTCGCTCGCGAGCCTGCGCCTGCTCGCGGCCGCCCTCGGCACCATCCAGACGCACTACGACGACCGCCTCGCGACCATCCTCGTCACGCAGGCCACGATCCGCCAGTCCGGGGCCTTCTTCGACGAGGCCGAAGGCCTCGTCAACTACGCGCTCTCGCTCGACGGCGTCGTCGCGGCCGTCATCTTCCTCGAGCTGCCGTCGGGCGTCAAGCTGTCGTTCCGCTCCAAGGGCGACTGCCCCATCAACGCCTGGGCCAACGGCTTCGGCGGCGGCGGCCACGCCAACGCCGCCGGCGCGTACGTCGCCGACGCACAGCTCAAGCGGCTCCTCAAGGACGTCGTGGACTCGGCCCCGGCCCACATCGCCGCCCCGCCCGGGGCCGCCGAGCCCGACGACGGCGGCGGCCTCTCGGACGACGACGTGGCTCTCCTCGCCCAGTTCCAGGGCCGGCTCTGAGGAAATGTGGTTTGAGGTTTAATGTGATGAATATAACGTTAAACCTTAAACCGCATTTATCTGACCCTCTGCTTTCACCCATGCCGCTCCACACCGACCTCCTCTCCGGCCCGCTCGCGGGCGTCACGGCCGACGCCCTCATCCTGCCCGTCCGCAGCGACGACGCGCCCGCCGCCTTCGCCGAGGCCTTCGGCGACGCGGTCGCGGCAGCACTCGCGGACGCGCGGACGGCCAAAGCGGCCGTGACGGTCCTGCGCGGCGGCGACGGCCCGCGCCGGCTCGTCGTCGTGAGCGTGCCCGAGGACGCGGGGCTCGACGGGTGGCGCACGGCCGCCGCGGCCGGCGTCAAGGCCGCACGCGCCGTCCACGCCGAGCGCATCGCCGTCGCCCTCGGCGACCCCGACCCGGAGGTGGCGGCGGCGCTCGTCGAGGG
>JAYWIE010000357.1:0-2886 GCA_043789155.1 Rubricoccaceae bacterium
GCGCCGCGGTCGCGCTCGCAGAGTCCGACCGGACGCGCGCCGAGGTCGCTCGCGACGCCGCACGCACCGCCGACGCCGCCGCACGGACGGCCCAGGCACGCCGCGAGGCCGAGGCGGCCGCCCGCGCCGGCGAGCGGGCGCGCACCGACGCCCGCCTCGCAGAGGTGGCGGGACAGCTCGCCGCGCTCCCGGCCGACGCCGCGCTCGACGACGCCCTCGCCCGGGCCACGTCTGCGACTGAGGCGGCCGACCGTGCCCGCGACGCTGCCCGGAGCGTGCTCGAGACGGCCGAGGCCGACCGCCGCGCGGCCGACGCGGGCCACGCCGAGGCCCGTCTCGCGCAGCAGCGCGCAGGTGCCGAGCAGGTCGCACGGCGGGCGGACCGCGAGCGGACCGCCCGAGACGCCGCGGCGCTCGACGCGCGCACGGCCGCGCGCGGCGGCGAGCAGGCCCGGATGAACGACGCTCTGACGACAGCTAACGCGCGCGAGTCCAGCCTGTCTGAGAGGCTCGACGCCGAACGGACGCAGACGGACACGCTCGCCACGGCGGCCTCCGACGCCGAAACGGCCGTCCTCGACGCCCGCGCGCGCATTTCGGACGTCGAGTCCGGGCTCCGGGCCGTCAGGCAGGCGCGCGAGACGGCCCTCGCCACGCGCGCCGCGGCCGACCTGCGCCTCGCCGAGATCGCGACGCGCCAGGAGACGACGGCCGAGCGCCTCGCCGACGAGCACGGCGCGACGCTCGCGGACGCCGAGGCCGAGCTCGACCGCCTCGCGTCCGAAGAGGTCTTCGAGCCCGGTGCGGCGCGCGCCGAGGTGCCGCGCCTGCGCGAGAAGATCCGCGGCCTCGGGGCCGTCAACGCCCTCGCGCTCGAGAGCTACGACGCCGAGCGCGAGCGCCTCACGTTCCTCCAGACGCAGCGCGCGGACGTCCAGAGCGCAGAGCGGTCGCTGCTCGACACCATCGCCGAGATCAACCGCACCGCCGGCGAGCGCTTCGAGACCACGTTCGCGCTCATCCGCGACGCCTTCCGGACGATCTTCGCCGACCTCTTCGGCGGCGACGCCGAGGCCGACGTCGCGCTCGACGGCGACGACCCGCTCGAGTCCCCCGTCGCCATCACGGCCCGGCCGCGCGGCAAGCGGCCCGTCGGGCTCGCGCAGCTCTCCGGCGGCGAGAAGACGCTCACGGCGACGGCGCTGCTGTTCGCGATCTACCTCGTCAAGCCCAGCCCGTTCTGCATCCTCGACGAGGTCGACGCGCCGCTCGACGACGCCAACGTCGACCGCTTCATGCGCCTCATCCGCTCGTTCTCGGACCGGACGCAGTTCATCCTCGTCACCCACAACAAGCTCACGATGGAGGCGGCGGACCGGATGTACGGCGTCACCATGCCGACGCCGGGCGTGAGCCGCCTCGTCGGCGTGCGCCTCGGCGACGCACCGGCGACGAGCGCACCGCTCGGCGACGCACCGCTCGGCGACGCACTGGCGACGGGGGCACCCGCGCCAGCCGAGTGATGCGCATCCCGTTTGCCTTCGACCTCTCCGACGGCCTCGTCTCGGTCCGCGGCACGGTCGCGCTCGAGGGCGACGTCGTCGTGTTCGAGACGGAGCGCCGGCTCGCCGGGCTCGTCCCGTTCGGGCGCAAGACGGTCCGCCTGCCCGCCGACGACATCGAGGAAGTGCGGGTCGAGGCGGCGGCGCTGCGCAAGCCGCGGCTCGTCATCCGGCCGTTTGGCTTCGTGCGCGTGCGCGACTTCCCCGGCGACCCGCCGGGTGCGATCGTGCTCCCGATCGCGAGAGAAGACCGGGCCGCGGCTGAGCGCTTCGCCCGCGAGGTCCACCTGCGCAACCTGTAAGGACGGGGCAGCCACCCTGCCGCGCTGAGCGCGCGCCGTCGCGGCCTGCCCGCGTAGCTTGCCAGCCCCCCGCCGCGCCCGCCGATGCCCCCCGACCCCGCCGACGCCGCCCTCCGGGACGCAGCCGACGCGCTCGCGCGCCGCGTGCGGGAGCGGCTGCCGGCCGCGCAGGCGCACGGCCGCGCCGAGATCGCCGCGCTCCCGCCGCCGCTCGCGCGTGTCCTCCTCGCCCGCCTCGACGCGCGCGTCGACCGCGAGGCCCGGCCTCCGGCGTCGGACTGGCTCGACGCGGACCGCGCGCGCGATGCCGCCCGCGCCTGGCGCGACGCCGCCCGGCAGGCCGCCCGCGTGCCCGCCCCGGCTTGGGCCGCGTACCTGTCGGACGGCTGTCTGCTCGCGCTGTCGCTCGTCGTCCGCCCGGCCGAGACGCTGGCCGCGGTCGCGTTCGAGGACGACGGCCCGGACGAGCGGCCCGCGATGCTGCTCGTGGCCCGCGTCGCCGCCGTCGCGGCGTCCCCGTTCCTGCCCGAGATCGCCGGCCGCTACGTCGAGCGCAAGGGCCTCGCGCGGCTGGACCGCGCCGCGCTCGAGAGCCTGCTGCGCCGCATCGACCGCCGCATGGCCGAGTCGTTCTCGGCCGACGAGTGGGCCGACGCCGTGACGCCGCTCTCCGTCCTCGCCGGACCGGACGGCGTGCCGTACGCGCTCACCGTGGCGCTGTTCGAGGCCAAGGGGCAGCCCGAGATGGCCCGCGCCTTCGCCGGCCGCGGCCGCCAGAGCGCGGACGAGATCCGCGCCCTCCTCGCCACCCTCGTCCCCGACATCGCGCCCTCCGATCCCACCGCCGAGGCCGTAGGGCCACAGCATGCTGTGGCCCTACCGGGCACCGACGTTCCACCCGACGCGCCCGACGTGCCCGCCGACGCGCCCGACGCGCCCGACGTCCCGGACGACGCGCTCGACGTCCCCCCCGACGTCCCCGCCCCCGACGTCCTCGCCCCCGACGTCCCTGCCACCACTAT
>JAYWIE010000358.1:0-10154 GCA_043789155.1 Rubricoccaceae bacterium
ACCGGATCGCGCAGATCACCGAGGACAACCTCGACTTCCTGGCCCGCGTCGAGACGGTCGACAACGGCAAGCCGATCCGCGAGACGATGGCGGCGGACATGCCGCTCGTCGTGGACCACTTCCGCTACTTCGCGGCCGTCATCCGGGCCGAGGAGGGCGGCATCGCCGAGCTCGACAGCACGACGGTCTCGATCAACCTGCCGGAGCCGCTGGGCGTCGTCGGGCAGATCATCCCGTGGAACTTCCCGCTGCTGATGGCGACGTGGAAGCTCGCGCCGGCGCTCGCGGCCGGCAACTGCGTCGTGCTGAAGCCGGCCGAGCAGACGCCGGTGAGCATCATGGAGTGGCTGGAGCTCATCCAGGACGTGCTCCCGCCGGGCGTCGTGAACGTCGTGCAGGGCTTCGGGCCGGAGGCCGGCAAGCCGCTCGCGCAGTCCGAGCGCATCGCCAAGATCGCGTTCACGGGCGAGACCACGACGGGCCGCCTCATCATGCAGTACGCGAGCGAGAACCTCATCCCGATGACGCTCGAGCTCGGCGGCAAGTCGCCCAACATCTTCTTCGAGTCCGTGATGGACGCCGACGACGCCTTCTTCGACAAGTGCCTCGAGGGCGCGGCGATGTTCGCGCTCAACCAGGGCGAGATCTGCACGTCCCCGAGCCGCATCCTCGTCCAGGAGTCCATCGCCGAGGCGTTCATCGCGCGCCTCGTCGAGCGCGTAGGCCGCATCAAGACGGGCCACCCGCTCGACAGCGACACGATGATCGGCGCGCAGGCCTCGAACGACCAGTACGAGAAGATCCAGCGCTACCTCGACATCGGGCGCGCCGAGGGGGCCGAGGTGCTCACGGGCGGCCACGCGCTCGGCCACGGGATGCCGGTGCTGAGCACCGACGCCGTCACGGCCTCCGAGGGCGGCCACGAGGACGCCGAGGGCCGCACGGCGACCGCGGCCACGGGCACGGCCACAGGCACCACGGCGGCCCCGCCGGCTGCGACGGGCTCGGGCGACGGCGCGCCCGGCGGCGACGGCTACGCGTCCAACGTCCCCGCCGGCGGCTTCTACATCGAGCCGACGGTCTTCCGCGGCGACAACGCGATGCGCGTCTTCCAGGAGGAGATCTTCGGGCCCGTCGTGTCGCTGACGACGTTCACCGACGAGGCGGACGCCATCCGGATCGCCAACGACACGCTCTACGGCCTCGGGGCCGGCGTGTGGACGCGCGACGCGCACCAGCTCTACCAGGTCCCGCGGGCCATCCAGGCCGGCCGCGTGTGGGTGAACTGCTACCACCTCTACCCCGCCGGCGCGGCCTTCGGCGGCTACAAGAAGTCCGGCATCGGGCGCGAGAACCACAAGATGATGCTGGACCACTACCGGCAGACCAAGAACATGCTGGTCTCGTACTCGAAGGACGCCCTGGGCTTTTTCTAGGCGCCGAGCGAGCCAGTGGCCAGTATCGCCGGCTAGCGCCGTCGAGCCAGTGGCCAGTGGCAAACCAAGAGCGCCTCGGCACGCCGCCGAGGCGCTCCCGTGCGTTCTGCTACTGGCCACTGCCCACTGGCCCCATCCCGCATTCCGATGCCCACGCCTCGCGTCCTCATCACCGACAAGGCCGCCGCCGTCATCGACCAGTTGCGCGCGGAGCACGGGCCGCTGATGTTCCACCAGTCCGGCGGCTGCTGCGACGGCTCGTCGCCGATGTGCTTCGCCGAGGGCGACTTCCGCCTCGGCCGCTCGGACGTCAAGCTCGGCGAGGTCCACGGCGTCCCGTTCTACATGGCCAAGGACCAGTTCGCGTACTGGCAGCACACCCAGCTCACCGTCGGCGTGACGGCAGGGCGCGGGGCGAGCTTCTCGATCGAGATCCCGCTCGGGCTGCGCTTCCTCATCGACAGCCGCCTCTACACCGACGCCGAGGCCGCGGACCTCGCGCCGGCCGAGCCCGTCGACGCCTGATGGGGCGGAGGGCGACCGCTACAATTTGCAGCAGGTGCTTTGATGTAAGGGAGATAGGTCTAGATTTGGATCATCCATTTCCGAGCCTCCGCTCCCGGCCATGCGACGCCTGACTGCCTGTCTCCTGCTCGCCCTCACCGCCGCGGCAGCGCCCCACGCCCAGACGGCCAGCTTCCAGGGCCTCGGCATCCTCGGGACGCCGCCGACCGGGCTGCCCGCCAGCGTCGCCAGCGCCGTCTCGCCGGACGGCCAGGTCGTCGTCGGGCTGAGCTCGACGGGGGCGCGGGTGCAGGAGGCCTTCCGCTGGACGGCCGGCGGCGGCATCGCGCCGCTGGACGGGTTCACCGCCCCGGCGCTCGCCAACCGCGCCGAGGGCGTCTCGCCGAGCGGCCTCGTCGTCGGGCTCGGCGTCCTGACGCCGCCCAACGGCTTCGGGCAGGCGTTCACGTGGCGCGCCGGCTCGGCCGCGTTCCTGTCCGGCCCGGGCTTCGTCTCCGGGTGGGCGCGCGACGTGTCCGACACCGACGTCGTCGCGGGCGTGGCCAGCACGAACACGCGCGAAGAGGCGTTCGCAGCGCAGGGCGGCACCATCGTCGGGCTCGGCGTGCTGCCGGGCGGCACGTTCCAGTCGAGCTCGGCTAACGGCGTCTCCGCGAACGGCCTCGTCGTCGTCGGGCGCAGCCGCGGGGCGAACGGGTGGGAGGCGTTCCGGTGGACGTCCGCGACGGGCATGGTGGGCATCGGCGACCTCCCCGGCGGGGCCTTCGACGGCGAGGCCTTCGCGGCCTCGGCCGACGGCGCGGTCGTCGTCGGGCTCTCGTCCGCGGCGGGCAACTCGACGCAGGCCTTCCGGTGGACCGCCGCGGGCGGCATGCAGAGCCTCGCCCCGATGGGCGTCGCCTACGGCGTCTCGTCGGACGGCGGGGTCGTCGTCGGGGCGGCTGGCGATGCCCAGGTGTGGACGGCCGCGACCGGGTCGGTGTCCGTCCAGGCCCGCCTCGTGGCGCTCGGCGTGAACCTGACGGGGTGGGCGCTTCGCTCGGCCGAGGACGTCTCGGCCGACGGGACGGTGATCGTCGGGACGGGGACGAACCCCGCGGGTCTTCAGGAGGCGTGGCGCGCGGTCCTGCCGCGCCCGACGACGGCGGCGGAGGCCGCGCCCGCCGCGGCTCTCCCCGGCTTGACCATCTCCGGCAACCCGGTCACAGCGGCCTCGACGGTCCGGATCGACCTGCCCGCGCCCGGGCCGGTCCGGCTGACGCTGCTCGACGCGCTCGGCCGGACCGTCGCCCGGCTCGCGGAGGGCGAGTGGCCGTCGGGCACCCGGACGGTCGCGATCGGCGGGCGCGGGCTCGCGGCCGGCGTCTACGTCGTCCGCCTCGACGCAGGCGGCACGCGCGTCGTGGAGACGGTGCAGGTCGTCCGATAAACGCGCCGCGGCGTCAGGCCGGCGTGGTGCGCGGTCCGGCCTGGCACCGGGCTGAACGGCGCGCGATGCCCCGCACCGAGACGGCCGGTGCGGAGACGGCCGGGCGGAGATGGTACTCGGCCGCGTCGAACGGCGCGACGCGGCGGCGGAACGCGCCGACCGAGCCCGGCCACAGCGCCGCGTTGCGGCCGGTCGCGTCCAGGTACCAGCTCGCGCAGCCGCCGGTCGTCC
The DNA here is from genome assembly GCA_043789155.1 of Rubricoccaceae bacterium. Classification (GTDB taxonomy): domain Bacteria; phylum Bacteroidota; class Rhodothermia; order Rhodothermales; family Rubricoccaceae; genus DASVSE01. Next base: position 3,622 of record JAYWIE010000358.1, read on the forward strand.
AGACGGTCCCGCGGCCGAGCCGGTCGACCTCGGCCGCGAAGGCGGCCTGCGCGCGCGCGCGCGGCTCGACGGCCGCGATGCCGCCCGCACACATCGCACGCAGCGCGGCGACGACGTGCGCGACCTGCGCCTCGATCGTCAGCACGACCGACGTGTGGCCGAGCGACGTGTTGGGCCCCTGGATGAGGAACAGGTTGGGAAAGCCCGCGACCGTCGTCCCGACGTGGGCGGTCGGGCTCGGGCCCCAGACGTCGGCGAGCGTGCGCCCGGCCCGGCCGCGGACGCGCCGCGCGAAGGGCAGGTCGTGGACGTGGAAGCCGGTCGCGAAGACGAGCACGTCGGCTGCGTGCTCGACGCCCTCGGCGTCGACGACGCTGTGCGGGCGGACCGATGCAGCCCCGCCGGCGAGCGTCGCGTTGGGCTGGCCGAGGGCGGGGTAGTAGTCGTCCGAGATCAGGACGCGCTTGCAGCCGAAGCGGTAGCCGGGCGTGAGGCGGCGGCGCAGGCCCGCGTCCGGCACCTGCCGCCGGAGGTGCAGGCGCGCGATGCCGGCCCCGACGGCGGCGAGCGGGCGCACGCGCATCGCCCGGCCGTAGGTCTCGCGGAGGCCGTAGAGCGCGCCCCGCAGCGCGCGGTGCGCGGCCGGCGCGCGCAGCACGCGGCGCGTGAGCGGCGCGAGCCGCCGGTCCATGCGCGGCATCACCCACGGGGCCGTCCGCTGGAAGACGGTCACGTGACCCGCGGCCCGCTGCAGCGCCGGCACGACCTGGACGGCCGACGCGCCCGTGCCGACGACCGCGACGCGGAGCCCGGCGACGTCGAGGCCCTCGGGCCACCGCGACGTGTGGACGACCGGGCCGGCGAACGTGTCGAGCCCGGGCAGCTCGGGCAGGCTCGGCGCGGCGAGCGCGCCCGCAGCTGCGACGAGCACGTCGGCCGTCCACGGGCCGCCGCTCGTGGCGAGGTGCCAGCGCGCGGCCTGGTCGTCCCAGCGGGCGTCCGTGACGTCGTGCCCGAAGCGGACGTGCGGCAGAACGCCCGAGCCGCGCGCGACGCCGGCGAGGTAGGCGCGGATTTCGGGCTGCGTCGCGAAGCGCCGCGACCACTCGGGGTTGGGCGCGTCCGCGAACTCGTAGAGGTGCGACTGGATGTCGCACGCCGCGCCGGGGTAGCGGTTGGCCTCCCACACGCCGCCGACGCCCTGCGCGCGCTCGAACACGACGAGGCTCGTCTCGCCGTCGCGGAGCATCGCCGCGGCCGCGCCGAGCCCGCCGAAGCCCGTCCCGACGACGGCGACGCGGACGTGTGGCGGGGGGGGCGTGCGGGGGACTTCCACAGGGCGTGTCTGATCGGTGGCGGCCTCCTATCAACGCTGCCGCGGCAGCGTTCCGCGCGGCGGGATTCCGGACCGCGTCCTCAGGCCTTTCCTCAGGGCCCGTCCCACTCAGCCCGCGCTGCCCTCGGCCGGGGCGGGCAGCTCGGCCGGGTCCGTCTCGTCGAGCCGCGACACGTCGACCGTGAGCACGTCGCCCGAGCGGTCGAAGAGGTCGCGGAAGCGGGCCGCCCAGACGACGTCGCCGTCGTTGGCGCGGTAGGACGTCCGGGCGACGACCGGCTGCATCGTCGTCTCGTCGACAGCCGCGAGGCGGACGAGGACCTCGGTGTCGCCCGCGCGCAGGTCGGCGTCGGTGAGGCCCCACGCGGGGCTGTCCTGCGTCAGCGGGTGGACGACGGTCCAGGTGAGCGGGAAGAACGTGACGCGCCGGCGCTCGAGCTCGAGCGGCGCGTAGCGCCGGACGCGGCGGCCCCCGGCCGGGTCGTCGTGGAGGGCCGAGAACGTGACCTCGACCGTGACGTCCGAGAGCTCGCCGCGGCGCGCGTTGGCGAGGCGGAACATGAGCGCGCGGCCGCCCTCGTACGGCGCGACGAGCAGCCGGCGCGAGAACACCACGTCGGCGTCGGGCCGGGCGACGCGGGCGAAGGCGAGGCCGGTCGCGAGGGCCATGTAGAAGATGCCGACGAAGGCCTCGGCCGCGACGAGCGCCTCGGCCCCGTGCGAGACCGGCGCGATGCGGCCGTATCCGATCGTCGCGAACGTCTGCACGGAGAAGTAGAGCGCGCGCAGGAAGCCCGTCCCGCCCGCGTCGCCCGCGGGCGCGTCGAGCGCGGCGGGGCCGAGCACCCAGAAGGCGACCGCGAAGGCTGCGCTGATCGCGGTGTAGACGAGCGCGAACACGGCCGTGAACGCGGGCCACGACATCGAGACGAGGTCGTGGTAGGCCCGGTGCGAGCGGAAGACGCCGAGGCCGGTCCGGCGGACGTTGAACGAGCCGTCGGGGCGCAGCATGCGCTGCCGGGACTCGTCCGAGACGACGCGGCCGAGGCCGAGATCGCCGCTGTCGCGGGGCAGGCTGTCCGGCGGGGGGGAAGCGGCCACGGGGCGGGTGCGGGTGCGGAGCCGTGGACGCCCGCGCCGCGCTGCGGTTCACGCTTGGCGTCGCGCCCGTCGCGTGTCCGTAACCTGACGGCGGAGCGGGGCGTAGCGCGCCGCCTCACTCCGGTCGCCCTCGCGCTCCCCATGTCGTTCGCCCGCGTCCTCACCGTCTTCTGGGTCGCCCTCGTGGTGGGCGTGCTGGGGCTGCTGGTCGCGCGGCCGGACCTGTTCACGCCCGAGGCCGTCACGGCGGACCTGCGGACGTTCGGGCCGTGGGCCTTCGGCGCGTTCGCGGCCGTGTCGATGGTGCGCGGGCTCGTGATGGTCCCGAGCACGCCCGTCGTGCTGGCCGGCGGGGCGCTGTTCCCGGCCGCGCCGGGCCCGGTCATCGCCGTGTCGCTCGTCGGCATCGTCGCGACGGCCGTGCTGCTGCACCGCTTCCCGCAGGTCGGCGGCTTCGACGCGCGCCTCGCCGCGCGCCACCCGGAGCGCATGGAGCGCCTGCGGGCCCATCTCACGCGCCCGACGGCGCAGTGGGCCGTCGCGGCGTGGGCCTTCTTCCCGGCCGTCCCGACGGACCTGGTGTGCTACACGGCGGGCCTCGTCGGGATGCCGCTGCGGCGGCTCGTCGCGGGCGTCCTGATGGGCGAGGTGCCGCTCGTGGTGGCGTACGTGCTGCTCGGCAAGCAGGCCGCGACGTGGCTCGCGCTGTGAATCAGCGCAGCGCCGTCGCGTCGTCGGTCCACGTCCAGCCGCTCTCGACGTAGGCGACGCGGGCGTCGAAGGCCTCGCGCGCCGCCTCGGTCTCGGGCGCGGACTGCACGACGTAGTAGCGCCCGGCGTGCTGCCCGAGCCACACGCGCCCGAGACCGGACGTGAACGCAGCGACGGTCCCGGCGTCCACTGAGTCGGCCGCTGGCGTGCCGAGCGTGCGCGCGGTCGAGTCCGTGGCCGCCCGCGCGGCGGCCTCGCCGGTGCCCGCGCGCAGCAGCGTGAGCGACCACGCGCCCTGCCGGGCGGCCGTCAGCGCGACCGTCTCGCCGGCGGGCGTCCGTGTCGTCGTGACCGCCATCGGGTCCGGCACGCGGACCGTGAACGGCAGCGGGAACGTCGAGCCGGCCGCCTCGCGGAAGCCGATCCGCTCGGGCCGCCCGCCGACGTCGAGCGTGTCGACGCTCATGCCGGCCGAGATCGCCGCGGCGCGGTCGGCGAGCGTGGGCGAGGGCTCGCGGTCGCCGCAGCCGGCGAGCAGAACCCCGAAGGGGAGGGCGAAGCCAACGAGCGCGGCGGCGCAGAAGGCAGGTTTCATCGGCGCGGGGGCGGGTGCACCGGGTCAACGCGCGACGCGGCCGCGGTGTCCCGACGTCGTGGCCGGACGTCCGGTGACCCGCCGTGGGCCGACCACCCGATGATCCGCCGCGGCCGCCCGACCGATGATCCGCCGTAGAGACGCCCCAGCGGGGCGTCTCTGCCGAGCACGGCGCGTTGGACCGAAAACGCCCCAGCGGGGCGTCTCTACGGAATACCGTGGGCGCGACGTCGGGGCACCGCGTGGCCGCCGGCGGCGTCAGACGGTCATGATGTCCTTCTCCTTGGCGTCGAGCATCGTGTCGACGCGGGCGACGAAGCGGTCCGTGAGCGCCTGCAGGACGCCCTCGGCCTCGTGCTCGGTGTCCTCGGAGAGGCTCGCCGAGGCGGCGGTCTTCTTGACGGCGTCCTTTGCCGAGCGGCGCGTGTTGCGGACGGCGATCTTGGCGTCCTCGCCCTTGCCGCGGGCGGCCTTCATGAGGTCGCGGCGGCGCTCCTCGGTCAGCGGCGGGATCGCGAGGATGATCTGGACGCCGTTGTTGGTCGGGTTCAGGCCGAGCCCGGCGAGCGTGATGCCGCGCTCGATGGCCCCGATGGTGCCCTTGTCGTAGGGCTGGACCGTGATGAGGTCCGACTGCGGGGCCGCGACGCTCGCGACCTGGTTGAGCGGCATCGACGAGCCGTAGGCGTCGACGCGGACGGCGTCGAGCATGGCGGCGTTGGCGCGGCCGGCGCGGATCGTCGAGAGGTCCTGCGCGAGGTGGTCCAGCGTCTTGTCCATGTGCAGCTCGGCGTCGTCGAGGAGCTCCTGGAGGGCGGGGTCGATCATCAGGGATGTGGGATGAGGGATACGGGAGAGGCAGAAGGACGAGTGTCTGCTCATCCCGTATGGCCTATCCCGCTTACAGGGCGGCGACGGCGGAGCGGGGCGCGAGGACGGTCGGCGCGGCCGCGTCGTCCCAGTGGACCGTCGTGCCGAGCGGCTCGCCGCGCATGATGCGAAGCAGGGTGCCGGGCGTGTTCATGTCGAAGACGACGATAGGCAGGCCGGACTGCTTGGCGAGCGTGATCGCCGTGAGGTCCATCACGCCGAGGCCGCGCGCGAAGACCTCGTCGCCGTGGATGGACTCGAAGCGCTGCGCGGCGGGGTCGCGCTCGGGGTCCGCGGTGTAGACGCCCGGCACGCGCGTGCCCTTGAGGATGACGTCGGCGTCGACCTCGGCCGCGCGCAGCGAGGCCGCGGTGTCCGTCGTGAAGTACGGGTGGCCCGTGCCGGCCCCGAACACGACGACGCGGCCCTTCTCGAGGTGCCGGATGGCGCGGCGGCGGATGAACGGCTCGGCGATCTCGTTCATGTCGATGGCCGAGATGAGGCGCGTGTGGAGGCCCTCGGCCTCGAGCGCGTCCTGGAGGGCCATCGCGTTGATCATCGTCGCGAGCATGCCCATGTAGTCCGCGTGGGCGCGGCTGGACATCCGCGTGCCCTCGGGGCTCACGCCGCGGAAGATGTTGCCGCCGCCGATCACGAGCGCGAGCTGGACGCCGGCGTCGACGGCCTCGCGGACGTCGGCGGCGTACTGGCCGAGGACGGCGTGGTCGATGCCGAACTCCTTGGTGCCGAGCAGCGCCTCGCCGGAGAGCTTCAGCAGGACGCGGCGGTAGCGGAGCGCCAGGGCGTCCGCGCCGGGCGGGCTGCCGGCCGGAGTCGGCCCCGCAGGCGGGATTTCCAACATGGGATCGAGGCGGCCGGTGGGAGGGCCCGGAAGCTACGGCCGACCCCGGCGGTGGGGCAACGCGCGGGCGGAGCCGCCGGGCCCGCATCGAGACGTCGCGGGCCGTCGCCGGCGGTTTACCTTGCGCGACGCTCTCCCGCCCCCCGATGCCGCCCGACCCGACGCCCGGCTCCGCCGCCACGCGCGCCGCCCTGCTCGCCGCCGCGCGCGCGCAGTTCTCGGCGTCGGGCTACGACGCCGTCGGCGTGCGCGAGGTCGCGGGCGCGGCCGGCGTCAACGCGGCGCTCGTGAACCGCTACTTCGGCTCCAAGCTCGGCCTGTTCAGGGCCGCCGTGGCCGAGAGCTTCACGGTCGGCAACCTGCTCGTCGGGGAGCGTGCGACGCTCGGCGAGCGCCTCGCGCGCTACCTCGTCGGGCGGCGGCGCGGCGGCTTCGACCCGACGCTCGTCGTGCTGCGCTCGGCGGCGAGCCCCGAGGCCGGGCCCGTGCTCCGGGCCGCGCTCGACGCGCAGGTCGTGCAGCCGCTCGCCGTCTGGCTCGGCGGCGCGGACGCGCACGAGCGGGCGGGCCTCGTCGTCGCCGCCCTGTTCGGCATCGCCGCCGCGCGCGACGTGCTCGGCGTCGGCGCGCTCGCGGCGGACCGGGCGGACGCGCTCGCGCCGCCGCTCGCGCCGTTCCTGCAGCGCCTCATCGACGGCGGCTGACGCTCAGGCGGCTGACGCCGGCGGCGGATGCTCAGGCGAGGCTGCGCATCACGCGGTCGCTGAGGCGGTGCTCGCCCGCGAACGGCACGACGCGGTGCGGGATGCCGGCCGCCGTCATCCGGTGCTCCTGCTCGAGCACGCGCGCCGGCGTCGCGATGGGGTCGCGGTCGCCGGCGACGAGCGTCAGGTCGGCCATGGCGAGCCACGGGCGCTCGGCCGCGAGGTCGAGGTCGTGCGGGAGGCCGCCGCCCCACAGGACCAGCCGCCGCACGCGCTCGGCGCGGGCCGCGAGCAGCGGGCTCTGCGCGAGCCACCGCGTCACCGTCGCCGTGCCCTGGCTGAACCCGAACCCGA
>JAYWIE010000359.1:0-2863 GCA_043789155.1 Rubricoccaceae bacterium
CCGCGGCCCGGCCGGTCGTCCGGGGGCGTGCCGCCGCGGCCGGTGTCAATCGTCCTCGAAGTAGAAGTCCTCGTTCTGCGTCGGGTAGTCGGGCCAGACCTCCTCGATGCTCTCGTAGGGCTCACCGTCGTCCTCCATCTCCTCGAGGTTCTGGATGACCTCGGCCGGCGCGCCCCTGCGGTCGGCGTAGTCGATGAGTTCGTCTTTGGTCGCCGGCCACGGCGCGTCCTCGAGCGTCGCGGCGAGTTCGAGCGTCCAGTACATAGTGTCGAGCGGGAGGGGGAAGGGGGCGGCGCGGGGGCCGGGCGCACGATAGGCCCGGCCGCCAGGAAAAGCAATCCCCGCACGGAGACACGCGGGGGGATGTTCCGCGGCGCGCGTCAGTCGAGCGTGGCCGTGCCGGAGCGCGCGGCGCCGAGCAGCGCGCTGCCGAGCAGCGCCCGGTGCTCGGCCGGCGTCACGCCGGGCGCGAACGTCTCAGCGGGGTTGGTCGGCGTGCGGGCGGCGTCGAGCTGCCGGACCTCATAGTGCAGGTGCGGCGCAGTCGAGAGGCCCGAGTGGCCGCTGGCCGCGACGGCCTGCCCGCGCCGCACGGCGACGCCGGCGCGGATGCCCGGCGCGGCTGCGGTGAGGTGCGCGAAGCGCGTCATGCGGCCGGCCCGCGGGTGGTCGATCTCGACGACGGTGCCGTAGCCGCTCCGCGTGCCGACGAAGCTCACCCGGCCATCGGCGGTGGCGTAGACGGGCGTGCCCGTGGGGACGCCGAAGTCCACGCCGGCGTGGAGGCGCATCACGTGCAGCACGGGGTGGAAGCGAACGCCGTAGCCGGACGTCAGGTGGGCGTCGCGGACGGGCAGGATGGCGGGCCGCTCGCGCAGGGCGGCGAGGCGAGCGCCGCCGGTGCCCCTCCGCCGGCGGGCGTCCGAGACGGGGCGGGCGTGGAGGGCGGCGCGGTAGAGCCCGCGGTCGGTCTCGGCGAGGCCGCCGGGCTCGGCGGGTACGCGGGCGAGGTGCACGTTGGCCTCGGCGAGCTGCCTGCGGAGGGCGTCGCTCTCGTCGCGCTGCGCGGCCTCGACCGGCGTGGCGACGGCCTGCGCGAGCACGCCCGCCCCGGCGGCGGCGGTGACGAGCGCGACGACGGCTCCGACCGCGAGCCACGTCCCGCGGCGGCTGGCCCCGACGGTGACGAAGGCGCAGGCCTCGTGGTCGTAGACGTAGAGGGCGGTCTTCGGCATAGGCGCAGCGTGGTGTGTGGGCGGAGATCACCGGACCCCGACCGGACACCCGCCGGCGTCGCGTCCGAGCGGCCCGGTGGGGCCGCAGGGGGAGGCCAAACCTAGTGGACAGCCCCATGCCGCGCAACTCCGAGGCCGCCGCTCATGCCTTCTCCACCGGGGCGGGCGTCAGCCGTCGGCGGGTGCGGCGGCGCGGCGCACGATGCGGCCGTCGGCCTCGACCGTCGCCTCGGAGCCGGGGAAGTCGTCGGCCGAGAGGCTGCGCATGAGTGCGACGACCTCGCCCGACGGATCCGCCTCGGGGATGCCCTCGCCGACCTGGCGCGCGCTCAGGATGCGCCCGGACGCGAACGCGCCGTCGGGCCCGAGCGTGACGTCGAGCACGGGCGCGAGGGCCGTCGCGCCGCGGATCGTGAAGCGGCCGTAGGTCGCGAAGTTGCCCAGCGAGTACGCGATGAGGCGGCCGCGGTAGAGCTCGACCCCGCGCGGGACGTGCGGGCCCGAGCCGAGCACGAGGTCCGCCCCGGCGTCGACGACGGTGTGCGCGAAGAGGCGCAGGTCGCCGCGGTCCTCGCCCAGGAACGTCTCGCGGCCCTCGGGCACGTGGATGCGGCCGCCCTCGGCCCCGCCGTGGAACGACACGACCACGACGTCGTGCGTCCGCGCGACCTCGGCGATGAAGCGGGCGGCGGCGGGCTCGTCGTTGAGGAAGTTCGAGTGGTCCGCGGCGTGGTACGCGACGAGGGCGACGCGCGTGCCGTTCTTGACGACGCTCGCGACGGTCCCGGCGCGGCCCGAGTGGGCGATGCCGAGCCGGTCCAGCATGGCCATCGTGGACGTGCGACCGGCCTCGCCGAAGTCCTGCGCGTGGTTGTTGGCCAGCGACGCCAGGTCGATGCCGGCGTCGACGAGGTACTGGCCGTAGCGCGTCGGGGTGCGGAAGGCGTAGCACTGCGTGCTGGTGGGCGCGCACTTGGTGGAGGTGCCGCCGTCGAGGAACGGGCCTTCGAGGTTGGCGAAGGTCAGGTCGGCGTCGCGGAGCAGGTCGTGGACGCCGGTGAGGACGGAGCGGCCGCCGGGCGGGAGGTAGCCGGCCGGGAAGTCGGTGCCGATCATGACGTCGCCGACGGCGCGGAGGCGGAGCGCGCGCGCCGAGTCCGACGGCACCGACGCGTCCGAGCCGGCCGCGATGCGTGCCGCGGCCACGGGGAGCGGGGCGGCGTCCCAGCAGGCGGCTCCGGCGAGCAGCGTGGTGAGCACGGCGAGCGGGAGCAGGCGCATCGGGTCGGCGGCGGGTGTGCCGGCAAGATAGGCGGCCCCCCCGCCCGCCGACACCGGGCCCGGCGGGGACGGCGCGGGCGGGGACGGCGCGGCGGTGCCATGCGGAATGAGGAAGACGTCCCGGCGGGGATCGGCGGCGTGCCATCCGGACGGAAGAAGACGCCCCAGCGGGGCGTCTCTACGGGGCGCGGGGTGGAACAAAATGGGACGTCCGGGTCGAATCCCATCCCATCCCATCCCATCCCATCCCATCCCATCCCATCCCATCCCATCCCATCCCATCCCATCCCATCCCATCCCATCCCATCCCATCCCCTACTCGATGTCCGCCTCGAACCACTCGACGC
>JAYWIE010000360.1:0-10102 GCA_043789155.1 Rubricoccaceae bacterium
CGTGGCGGCCCTTCGCGCGGCGGCGCGCGAGGACGTTGCGGCCGTTCTTGGTGGCCATCCGCGAGCGGAAGCCGTGCGTGTTGGCCCGCTTGCGGCGGCTGGGCTGGTAGGTGCGCTTCATCGGGAGCAGGCCGGGCGGAGCCGGGCCGGAAGGGTCGGAGACGAAATCGCCGCCCGCGCTGCACACCTCAGTGCGCCACTCGGACGGCCGTGCGCCGATGATACGCCCGCGCCGACGGCGTCTCGGTGAAGGGACGTTGACTTCCGGCCGCCCGGCCGCGGCGGGGCCCGCGGCGGGTTGCCCTCCACGCCCGGCCGCGCGTAGCTTGGCCCTCCGCCCGGGCGTCCGGGCGGCCTTGCGGGAATAGCTCAGTTGGTAGAGCATCAGCTTCCCAAGCTGAGGGTCGCGGGTTCGAATCCCGTTTCCCGCTCCGCCCCGCGCAGGCGGGGCGCGAGGCCCGGTTCGCGCCGGGCCTCGCGCGTGTCGGGCGGTTAGCTCAGTTGGTTAGAGCGGCTCGTTTACACCGAGTAGGTCGGGGGTTCGAGTCCCTCACCGCCCACGCCGGCCGGTCGGGACGCACCCGCGGGACGCCGCGCCTGGACGCCCCGGACGTCGCCCAGCGGCTACGTAGCGGCTACGAGCGCCTACAACGCCGTCGCGGCACTGCGCGGGACGGGTCCCGGTGAGCGGCCGCTCACGCCGAAGGAGGCGGCCGGCCGCGCGCGGACGCTGCCGGACCTTCACTGCTGCCTCGGCCGCGCCGTGCTCGAAGCCTACCGCTGGGGTGCCACCGGGGCCGTCCTCGCGCGGCTCGTCGCGCTCAACGCCGCGTGGACCGTCGCCGTCGCTGCAGACGCCCGCCGCCAGCGGCGGCGCACTCTGCCGGCGCGTGCCCAATCGACGCCCGCCGCCGCTGGCGGCGGGCTCAGGATGACAGCCTCAGGTCGGTCGCGTCACGCTGTAGCCTCGCCCTAGACCGAGCGGGACAGCCCGGCGTTCTCGGTCGGTGGGACCGGTGGCCTGTTTTCAGGCACGACACAGCTCGGACGCGAGACCGCTCGGACGCGAGACCGCTCGGGCGCGACACCGGGCGGGCACGACACCGGGCGGCGGAGGTGCGCCCGGCTTCGTTTGTCAGCCCTACATGTACTACACAGCAAGTCATTCCTCCAGAGTCGTATCGGGGCATTCCCCAGATCGCACGGCCTTTCATCTTCGGAGTGGCCACACAGGGTCTAGGGGCACGTTTGCGCACGTGGAGCACTAAATGAGCACCGCGTGAGCTTGCGCGTGAGCGGACGGCGGCCGTCTTTTGAGGTCTCCATTTCCCCCAGACGCTCATGCGCCTCTCTCCCACCGCTCGGTACGCGCTCGCCGGCACTGCGCTCACCGCCCTGCTGCTCGGGACGAGCCTCGTGGCCCCGCCGCCCTCCGAGGCGTCCAGCCACCGCGAGGCCCCGCTCATTGCCGACGACCCGCTCGCGGACAACACCGACGTCTACGCCTTCCGCTCGCCGGACGCGCCGGGCACGGTGACGCTCATCGCCAACTTCATCCCGTTCCAGCTGCCCGATGGCGGCCCGAACTACAACCACTGGGGCGAGGACGTCCGCTACGAGATCCACGTCAAGAACAAGACGTCGGTCGGCGCGCTCGGCTCGGCCACGGACGACATCACGTACCGGTTCACGTTCACCCGGACGAACCAGGACCCGACGACGTTCTTCAACATCCGCCTCGGGCAGGAGAACCTTAAGACGACCTACCGGCTCGAGAAGAGCGTCGGCGGGGCCGCGTTCACGACCGTCGTGAGCAACGGCGTCGTCCCGCCCCCGAACATCGGGCCGCGCTCGATCGAGTCCGGCGTCGGCCTCGGCACCACGTACGAGGCGCTCACGACGAGCGCGATCGCGACGGCCTCGACCGGCGAGCGCGTCTTCGCCGGCCCGCGCGACGACGCCTTCTTCGTCGACCTCGGCGGCATCTTCGACCTCGGCGGCGTCCGCAGCGCCTTCGACGCCTCGCCCGGCGGAGCCGCCAACCCGGCCAACGCCCGCGACGCCGTCGCCGGGCTCAACGTGAGCTCGCTCGTGCTCCAGATCCCGATCGCGTCGCTCCAGAAGACGGGCCTCGCGTCGAGCACCAACATCCTCGACCCGGACTTCGTGATCGGCGTGTGGGCCTCGGCCAGCCGCCCCCAGATCACGACGCTCTCGACCGACGGCACCAAGCCGACCGTCTCGGGTCCGTTCGTGCAGGTCTCGCGCCTCGGCATGCCGCTCACCAACGAGGCCATCATCCCGGTCGGCGAGAAGGACCGCTGGAACTCGGCCACGCCGTACTCGCAGGCCGAGCAGACCTTCGCGCGCTACTTCGTCAACCCCGAGCTCGCGCTCTACATGGGCAACGGGCAGTTCGGCGCGGCCGTGCCGGGGCTGAGCTCCAAGCTCCGCATCCAGACCAACTCGTACCCGGCGCTGAACCTCAACGGCGGGGCCCCCGGCCAGCCGGGCGACGGGCTCAACTTCACCAACGGCAACGACGGAGCCTTCGCGGTGCTGCCGCTGATCGCCAACGGCTCGCTGGACATCGCCGGCACGGCCTTCGCCGTCCCGACGCGCCCGACGCAGCCCGGCGTCCCGACGGCGCTCATCGGCGACAACGAGCCGCGCCGGCTGGACATCCTGCCGATCTTCTACTTCGGCGTCCCCAACGCGGCCCCGTACCAGCTCGCGACGGGCAAGGGCAGCCTCGTCCGCGACACGGACGGCAACGGCTCGCTCAACTTCACGGCCGGCAAGCCGTTCATCCACAACTTCCTGCCGGTCACGCAGACGCCCGACGGCGGCCTCTGGGGCGGCGACATGCTGCGCCTCAACATGGCGACGCCGGTCACGCCGCGCGGCACGCAGGAGTACACGGACTACGCGCGCCTCGGGCTCATCCGCGCGGCCGCGATCGGCCTCACGGTGCCGGCCTTCAACTCGACGACGCTCGAGTTCATCCCGCACATGGACGGCTTCCCCAACGGACGCCGCCTCGAGGACGACGTGACGGGCATCGAGCTCCAGGCCGTCGGCGGCCTCGTGCTCGCGGCGGTCGGCCTGCCCTTCGACGACGCGACGGCGGCCAACTACTCAGACCTCGCCTCGCCGTTCCTGCTCGCCGAGCTGACGTTCCTGCCGGGCCCGACCAAGAACGACCTGCCCATCCGGGCCGCGTTCCCGTACCTGCCCAACCCGCACAACGGGTTCAGCTACGTGAAGCAGCTCACGGCGCAGCCGCCGAACGCCAACTTCGGCACGGCGAATGCGGACGGCCTCGGCCTCGGCGCGCCGCAGGGCTTCATCCTCGAGCAGAGCTTCCCGAACCCGTCGCGCAACGCCTCGACGATCCGGTTCGTCACGGGCGCGCCGGGCAACGTCCGCCTCGCGGTCTACGACGTCCAGGGCCGCCTCGTCCAGACGCTCGTCGACGGCGACACGGCGGCGGGCACGCACGAGGCGCGCTGGAACTCCGGCACCGTCGCCGCGGGCACGTACATCTACCGCCTCTCCGTCGACGGCGAGATGGTGGCCACGCGCCGCGCCACGGTCGTCCGGTAGCGCGGGCCGGCCGTGGCGGCGGCCGCATGACCCCACCGGCCGGGTGGCAGAGGCACGACGCCTCCGCCGCCCGGCCGGTTTTTCAGTCCCGAGACCCGCGCGCTGGATGCCGCGCCCTCGGCACGACGCCCCGGCACGACGCCCCGGCAGGACGCGCTCCCGAGGGGGAGACGGCTCGCCGAGCCGTCCGCGGTCCGAGCGGGACCGTCCGGCTGCGCTCCACACACCCATCTCCCCCGCTCTCTGCCCATGACCACTCAGTCCCTCCGCATCGCCACCGTCGGCGTCGTCTTCGTCGCCGGCGTCGCCGCGTTCGGCATCTGGAAGAGCCGCGCCCTCATCGCGGACCTCCCCGAGGACCGTGCCGTCGTGAGCCCCTCCGCCGAGTTCCTCGACGCCGAGCGCGCGGCGGACTACTACCGCGCCGCCATCCGCCGCGACCCCGAGGCCGTCGAGCCGCGCGTGCGCCTCGCGCAGGTGCTGCTCCAGCTCGCGAGCCAGACCGGCCGCGAGGCCGAGTTCGTCCCCGAGGCCCGCCGCGTGCTCGACGAGGCCATCGCCCGCGACTCGACCAACTACTACGCGCTCACCATCCAGGCGAGCCTGCTCAACACGCTGCACCAGTTCGAGGGCGCGCGCGACCTCTCGAAGCGCCTCATCGCGCGCTACCCCGCCCACGCCTACACGCACGGCACGCTCGTGGACGCGCTCGTCGAGCTCGGCCAGTACGACGAGGCGCGCGAGGTCTCGGACCGGATGCAGCGCCTGCGGCCCGGCCTGCCGGCCTACGCCCGCGCGAGCTACCTCCGCGAGCTCCACGGCGACACGCCCGGGGCCATCGACGCGATGCGCCTCGCGGCCGACTCCGAGCCGCAGGGCCGCGTCGGCCGCGCGTGGGCGCTGCTGCATCTCGGCAACCTCTACCTCGGGCAGGCGCGGCCGGACACGGCGGCCTTCATCTACCGCGGCATCCTCGAGGAGCGCCCGACCTTCGCACCGGCCGTGGCCGCGCTCGGCCACGTCGCGCTCGTGCGCGGCGACGCCGCCGGGGCCGTCCTGAAGCTCGAGGAGGCCCGCGCGATGGGCCCCTCCGAGACGACCGACGAGCTGCTCGTCCAGGCCTACACCGCCACCGGCGACACGCGCAAGGCCAGCGCCGCCGAGGCGCGCGTGCTCGCCGGCTTCGCCACGTTCCGCCAGACGGGCGAGGTCGTCGACATGGAGGAGGCGGACTACCTCGCCGACCACGACCTCGAGCTGCCGCGCGCGCTCCAGCTCGCGACGGTCCAGATCCGCCGCCGCCCCGGCCACCTCCACGCCAACGAGACCTACGCCTGGGCGCTGTTCAAGAACGGCCGCGCCGCAGACGCCGTCCCGTTCATCCGCCGCGCGATGCGCCTCAACACGGGCGACGCGATGGTCCACTACCGCGCCGGGCGCATCTACCAGGGGGCCGGGCAGACGGCCGCGGCCGCGGAGCAGTACCGGCTCGCGCTCGCGGGCCACGTCGGCGTCGAGAGCCCGGCCGCGGCGGCGGACGCCCGGCAGCGCCTCGGCGGCGCGCGCCCCGCCGCCCGCACCGTCACGGTCGCCGCGCGCACGGCGGCGGCCCGCTAACCCGCCCGGTGCGTCGCCCGACGTCGGCGTCGAGGATCCGCGGCCACGCGTTCCGCGGCCACGCAGCGCGCGTGGTCGCGGCAGTCGTGCTCGTCGGCTACCTCGCCGTCGTTGGCGCGGCGACGACCGGCCACGGCCTGCGCCTCGCCCTCCACCTGCTCACCGAGCACCACGACGCCGGCCACGACGCCGGTCATGGCCACGACGCCGGTCACGACGCCGCTACGACGTCCCCTCTCCCTCGGGATCGGGCGAGCCCGAACCGGAGGGACAGGGTAAGGGGACAGCGAAGCGGTTCGCATGTGGACCAGATCGCCTACGAGCCGGCCCCCGACCACGACGACCACGGCGATCACGATCACGGCGGGCACGACGCCGCCGACGTCCCCCACGCCCACCACGGGCGCGTCCACACGCACCACGAGGAGCCGCCGCCGCCAGCCTGGCTGAGCCTCGCGCTGGACAAGCACGTCGGCCCGCCGGCCCACCGCGTCCCCGCGCCGCGCCTGAGCCGGCGGGCGGACGTGCTGCGCCCCCACGCGCAGCCCGCCGCCATCGCGATCGCGGTCGAGGTGCCGCCGCCGCGCCGGGAGGCCTGAGCCCAGATCCAGACGTGTCCGGACGGACTCGCACGGTGCCGCGGACGGCTCGGCGAGCCGTCCCGACCCGTGTCGTGCGCGGGCAGCGGTGCCCGCGCTGGATCTGGAGCTGTGGCGGCCCGCTCAGGGCCGCGCCGGTGCGGGTCCGCACCGGCCAGTCGACAGACGCCCCGCCGACGGCGGCGGCCGGAGCCCCGCCGCGCGCCTCCGGCAGGCGTCTGCACGCCTCTCCTCCCGCCCCGACTCTCGTGATCCACACCACACGCTCTCTCCGGAGCCGCCTCATCCGGCCGCTCCAGCTCTCTCTCGTCCTGCTGATCCTCGTGCCCGCGCTCCGCGCCCAGACCGGCCGCATCGCCGGCACCGTCACCGACGCATCGGACGGCACGCCGCTCGGCAGCGTCACCGTCACCACAGTCGGCATCACAGTCGGCACCGCAGGCGGCGGCACCGTCCAGACGTCCGCGGAGGGCCGCTTCGCGCTCGCGGGCGTGCCCGCCGGGCTCGTCACCGTCGAGGCCCGCCGCGTCGGGTTCGCGCCCGCGCTCCGGAGCGTGACCGTGCGCGCCGGCGAGACCGTCCGCGCCGACCTCGCGCTCGCGCCGGCCGGCTTCGGCGAGGCCGTCGTCGAGGGCCGCGCGGCCAGTCTCGTCGGCGCAGCCGCGGCCGCCTCCGAGGGGCTCGTCGGGCAGGCGCAGATCGCGCCGCGCCCGCTCCTGCGCACGGGCGAGGTGCTCGAGACCATCCCCGGCCTCATCGTGACCCAGCACAGCGGCTCCGGCAAGGCCAACCAGTTCTTCCTGCGCGGCTTCAACCTCGACCACGGGACGGACTTCTCGGCGAGCCTCGAGGGCGTCCCGTTCAACCTCCCGACGCACGCCCACGGCCAGGGCTGGCTGGACCTGAACAGCCTCATCCCGGAGCTCATCGAGGAGATCGCGTTCGCGAAAGGGCCCTACGACGTCCGCACGGGCGACTTCTCGACCACCGGCAGCGCCCGCATCCGCCTCGTGCGCCACCTCGACCGCGGCATCGCCCGCGCCGACGGCGGGACGGACGCCTACGGCCGCGTGCTCCTCGCCACCTCGGTCCGCGTCGGCCGTGCGGACGCGCTCGGGGCGATCAACGCCCAGTACGCCAACGGGCCGTGGGACAGCCCCGAGAACAGCCTGCTCCTCAGCGGCGTCGGCAAGGTCTCCACCGGGACCGACCGCGCCGGGGCCTCCGTGACGGCGATGGGCTACCTCAACCGCTGGAACGCGACGGACCAGGTCGCGCAGCGCGCCGTCGACGGCGGGCTCATCACGCGCCTGGGCAACATAGACGACAGCGTCGGCGGCCGCACGAGCCGCGTCACGCTCGCCGGGCAGGTCGCCCGCGAGACGCCGGGCCGCTCGCAGACGCGCGCCAGCGCCTATGCGGCCTACTACGACCTCAACCTGTTCTCCAACTTCACCTACTTCCTCGACGACCCGGTCCGCGGGGACCAGTTCGAGCAGGCGGACCGCCGCGCCTACACGGGCCTCAACGCGGCCCAGACGTGGTTCGGCGGGCTCGGCCGCGGCTCCGCGACGACGGTCGGCGTGGACCTCCGCCACGACCAGATCTTCCAGGTCGCGCTGTTCGACACCGACCGCCGCGCGCGCTTCAACACCGTCCGCGACGACGCCGTGGGCCAGAGCAGCGCCGGCGTCTACGCCGAGACCGCGACGCGCTGGACGGACTGGTTCCGCACGACGGCCGGCCTCCGCGCTGACGGCTACCGCTTCGACGTCCGCAGCGACAACGCCGCCAACTCAGGGACAGCGACGGACGCGCTCGTGAGCCCGCGCCTGAGCGTCGCCGTCGGGCCGTGGCGCGGGACCGAGGGCTACCTCAACGTCGGGACCGGCTTCCACAGCAACGACGCCCGCGGGGCCACGATCACGGTCGACCCCGGCGAGGGGACGCCGGTCGAGCGCGCGGACCCGCTCGTGCGGACGCGCGGGGCCGAACTCGGCGTGCGCACGGCGGCCGTGCCCGGCCTCCAGACGACCGTCGCGCTGTGGACGATCGCGCTCGCGTCCGAGCTCGTCTTCGTCGGCGACGCCGGCGGGACCGAGGCCAGCGACGCGACCCGCCACACGGGCGTCGAGGTCAACACGTACTACGCCCCGGCGGACTGGCTCAACCTGAACCTCGACGTCGCCCTCACGCGCTCGCGCTACACCGACGGTCCGGACACGTTCGTCGAGAACTCGGTCGGGCGCGTCGTCACCGGCGGCGTCTACGCCGGCCGGCCGGCCGGCGGCCCGCTCGCGAGCCTCCAGCTGCGCACCTTCGGCCCGCGCCCGCTCACCGGCGACGGCACGGTCACGTCGGCCGCGACGGCGCTCGTCAACGCCCGCGCCGGCTACCGCTTCCGCGCCGTCGCCGTGTTCCTCGACGTGCTCAACCTGTTCGACTCGCGCGCGGCCGACGTGAGCTACTTCTACGCGTCGCGGCTGCCCGGCGAGGCGGCCGAGGGCGTCGAGGACCTGCACGTCCACCCGGTGATCCCGCGCGCGGCGCGCCTCTCGGCCGTGGTTCGCCTCTGACCGCGTACCGCCGGCGGGCCGGGCCGCCGGCGGCGTGAGCAGCGATCAGACAGCGCATGGGCTTTCGGATGAACAAGATGCGCCCCTAAGGTGTCCTATGAGCCGGCACGTGGTGCCAGCCTCTCTCTTTCCCCTTCCCAATGCCCACTCTCTACCTCCGGCTGCGCGCATGCGCGGCCTTGCTCCTCGTCGGGGCCGCGCTCCCGGCGCAGGCCGCGACGATCCTCGTCACCTCCACCTCGGACGTCGCCGCGACCGACGCCAACTGCACGCTGCGCGAGGCCGTCACGGCGGCCAACACGAACGCGGCCGTGGACGCCTGCGCCGCGGGCAGCGCCACCGGCGACACGATCCTGTTCACGGCCGTCGCCGGCCAGACGATCACGCTCACGGGCGGCCAGATCGAGGTCACGGACGGCGTCGCGATCGGCGACGCCGCCTCGGCCGTCACGATCGTCGCTACGGCCGGCGCGCGCCACTTCCGGCTCTCGCTCACGGCCCCGGTCGAGCCCGTGCAACTCACTAACGTCACCCTCCGCGGCGGCAGCGGCTTTATCGGTGGGTCCGTCCTCGTCGCCGACGGCCAGCCGTCGACGTTCCGGACCGTGACGTTCGACCAGAACACGTCGGCCGCCTCAGGCGGCGCGCTCCGCGTCGGGGCCGGCACTCACACACTCGCCGAATGCATGTTTAGAGCCAACACGACCACCGTCGCTGGCACGACCGACGGCGGCGGGGCGGTCTACAACAACGGCGGGACGCTCAACGTCCGGTCGAGCAGCTTCTCGAACAACACGGCGCTCGCCGGCACGGCCAACGGCGGCGCGATTCTCAACGGCTTCGGAGGGACGCTCAACGTCTCCATCGGGACGGCGTTCACGTTTAACCAAGCGGCCCGGGCGGGTGGGGCAATCGAGTCGGCTGGAAACCTGACCGTCGACGGCGGAGGCTTTACCGCTAACATGGCCGGGATCAACGGCGGGGCCGTCCACCTGACCGGTGCCGTCACGGCGGCGTTCACGGGCTCGACGGGGTTCGTCGACAACTCGGCCGGCCAGGAGGGCGGCGCGATCTGGAACTCGGCCACGGGCACGCTGACGATGGCGAACCCGCAGATCACCGGCAACTCGGCCGCGGGCCCGGCGGCCGACCAGGGCGGCGGCGGCGTATTCTCTGATGGAGGCACGACGACGCTGACGAACCCGAACATCGACAGCAACCGGGCGACCGGGACGGCGGGATCCGGCGGCGGCGTCCAGAACACCGCCGGCGGCCGGATGACAATCACCGGCGGCTCCATCACGAGCAACACGGCCGTCCGCGCCGGCGGCGGCGTCGAGGCCAACCTCTCGGGCACGGCGACGGTCAACACGACGCGGATCGAGAACGTCACGATCAGTGGCAACAACGGCGGGACCGCACCGGGCTTCGGCGGCGGCGTCCACGTCACAGGCGCGGCCGTGGTAACGGTCGTCGGCGGGACGGTCTCGGGCAACACGGCCGTCGAGGGCGGCGGGCTGTGGAAGGCGGCCCCCGGCACGCTGACGATCTCGGGCACGGCCATCACCGGCAACACGGCGACGGGCGCGCTGGCGACGAACGGCGGCGGCGGCGTCTTCTCGGACGGCGGGACCGGCCTCTCGATCACCGGCGCGACGATCTCGGGCAACATGGCCACGGGCGCGGCCGGCTCCGGCGGCGGCC
>JAYWIE010000361.1:0-2844 GCA_043789155.1 Rubricoccaceae bacterium
CCGCGGGGATGCGGGATGCGGGATGGGGGGATGGGCCGACCACCCCCGCGCCGGGTCTGCTCATCCCGAATCCCGAATTCCCGTATCCCGCTTTCCGCCATGGTTTCCCAGTCTCTCCTCGTCGAAATCGTCTCGCCGGACCGCGCCGCCTACCGCGGCGAGGCGCTCCGCTTCCGCGCGCCCGGCGTCGAGGGCTCGTTCGAGGTCCTGCGCGGCCACGCGCCGATGCTCGCCGCCGTCGGCGTCGGCACGGTCACCGTCACCACGGCGTCGGGCGAGCGCGTCGCGTTCGCGACGTCGGGCGGCGTCGCCGAGGTGCTCGACGACCACGTGATCTTCCTCGCCGAGACGGCCGAGCCCGTCTCGGGCATCGACGTCGAGCGCGCACGGGCAGCCGAGGCGGGCGCGCGCGAGCGCCTCGCGGCCGTCCAGAGCCCGGACGAGCGCGCGGCGGCGCAGGCCGAGCTCGACCGCGCCCGCAACCGCCTCCGCGCCTCGATGGGCACGGTCTAGCGGCGAGCGCCTCCGGAACGCAGAACGGGCGGGCCTTCACGCGAAGGCCCGCCCGTTTTCCGTGCCTGCCGGCCGTCCGCGCTACCGTCCGCCCATCGCGGCGAGCGTCTCTGCGAGCCCGCGCAGGCGCTCGGACGTCCGGCCCTGCGCCTGGCCCGCCGCGCCCGAGATGGCGGACGAGGCCGCCGTCATCGCTGCCGGCATGTTGCTGCTGATCGCCGAGCGCGTCATGGCCGCCTGCTGCGCGGTAAAGACGCCGTCGCGCTCGAGGCCGTCCACGTAGGCGCGGGCGACGTCGGGCGTGGGCTGCCACGTGACGCGCGTCTGCGTCTGCGGGTTGAAGCTCGCCGCGCGGACGGCCTCGGCCGCCGCGATCTCGCTCGCGGTGAGGCCGTCGCCGGGCGCGAGGCGGAAGACGTCCAGGCCGCGGCCGATCTCTGAGGCGTAGATGTAGCCGTTGTACCAGTAGACGGACCAGTAGCCGCCGAGCATCAGCTCGGTGCCCGAGATCGGGCCGCGGTCGAAGAACGCGATCTCGCGCGGGGCTGCGGGGTCCGTGAAGTCGAAGAGCGAGAGGCCGCCCTGGTACCACGCCTGCACCATGAGGTCGCGGCCCGGGACGGGCACGATCGAGCCGTTGTGCGCGACGCAGTTCTCGGTGTCCGTCTGGACGGCCGGCAGCTTGTAGTAGCCGCGGAAGGTCAGCTCGCGGCTCGCCGAGATGTCGAAGAAGGCGTCCGCGCCCCACTCGGGTCGGTCGGTCGCGCGGCAGCGCGGCGACGAGCCGCCGCCCCACTCGTCTGTGAAGACGACCCGGCGGGCGTCGTTCGAGAACGTCGCCGAGTGCCAGTAGGCGAAGTTGGAGTCCGCCGCGGCCGTGATGCGCGTCGGGTTGGCCGGGTTCGAGATGTCGAGGAGCAGGCCGTAGCCGGCGCACGCGCCGCCGGCGATGCCCATCTCGGGGTAGGCCGTGATGTCGTGGCACTGGTTGGGGCCGGGGCGCGGGCCGGTCGGGGGCGCGCCGAACTGCTGCGCGACGATGGCCGGCAGGGCGACGCGGAGCGCGGCCGAGTCGGCGGCCGTCGCCGCGCCGGTGCCGCCGCGCTGCGCGACCATCTGGCCGAGCATCTGCGCGACGTACTGCTCGGGCACGACGATGTCCTCGCCCTCGACCGTCGCGATGAAGCCGCCGGCTGCGCGGACGCGCGCGACCTCCGCACGCTCGGCCTCGGACGGCCCGTGCTCGGGCACGGCGTCGAGGCCTACGAGCACGCGCGGCGATGCGATGACGGCGGCCTGCTCCGGGTGCGCGACCGGGACGCGGATGACCTCGATGCGGAACAGCGCCGAGTTGGGGTCGGCGGCGTCGCGGGTACAGCCCGCGAGCTCCTCGCCGGCGCGGACGCGGCTCGTGCCGGAAACGTAGACGTAGAGCTGGCCGGGGTCCGCGGGGTCCGGGACGAGCGTGTGCGTGTGCGAGCCGCGGCACGTCTGGACGGCCGCGACCTGCCGCGGGTGCTCGACGTCCGAGACGTCGAAGATGCGGACGCCGCGGAAGCGCTCCGCGCTCACGGGGGCCTCGACGCCCTGCACGCCGCAGTCGACGCGGCCGCGCGTCTCCTCGACCGACATGAACAGCAGGTCGCCGTGGATCGAGACGTCGCCCTGGCCGCCGGGGCACGTCAGCGTCGCGCGGAGGCGCGGCGCGGCCGGGTTCGAGATGTCCCACATCTGGACGCCGTTGTAGTTGCCCATCAGCATCAGGTCCCCGCGGAAGGCCATGTCCGTGTTGGCGAAGCCGAAGTCGCCCGGATCGGCCGGGTTCACGAAGCCCTCGGGCCGCGCGACGTGGGCGACGAGCGTGAGGCCGCGGATGGCCTGCCCGGCGGTGTCGAGGCCGGGGCTCAGGCCGACGCGCGGGTCGGGCTGGGCGCTCACGGCGGAGGCGAGGAGGAGAGCGCAGAGTGCGAGGGGAGCACGCATAGCGGCGGACGCAGGGCGTCAGGGCTGGGTGAGGAGGGTTTGCATCCGGGAGATTTCCGCCGTCTGGTCCGCCTCGATGTCAGAGACGAGCTGGTAGACGTCCGACGCCTGCGCGCCGCCGGGCGCGTCGAGGACCTGGTCCACCATGGTGAGCGCGCCGCGGTGGTGCTGGATCATGCCCGTCAGGAAGAGACGGTCGAAGGCGGGGCCGGTTGCGGCGGCGAGCGCGGCCATCTGCTCGGGCGTGAGCATGCCGGCCATGAGGTGCCCGGAGTGGGACGCGGGGACAGGCTTGTCGCGGACCGTCAGCCAGCGCGACATGCGGCGGATCTCGTCGGTCTGCGAGAC
>JAYWIE010000362.1:0-2841 GCA_043789155.1 Rubricoccaceae bacterium
GCGACGGCCGGCAGGACGTCGTGGTCGTGGTCGCCGGCGACGAGGAACACGGGCAGGCCGGACTCGGCCACGCGCCGCAGCACGCGCTCGAGCGCGCCGAAGGCCTCGAAGTGGCGGTTGCCGGCGTCGGCGAGGTTGCCCGCGAGCACGAGCGCGTCGACGCCGCGCGCGAGCGCGAGGTCGGCCGCGGCCGAGAGCACCGCGGCCGGGTCCAGCGCGGCGTCGCCGGGCGGCACCTGCGCCGGCATCCGGCCGAGGTGGAGGTCGCCCGCGACGAGCAGGCGGACGGGGACGCTGTCGCCGACCGCGAAGCCGGTGGGTTCAGACATGGGGGCGCGGGCTGGGGGGGACACGGCCGCGTCCGGCCAATCTATCGCCGCGCGCGCGCTTCACAACCGGACGTGGACAAAACGCCGCGACACCGGCCTGCACGATTGCCACGGCCGGCGCGCAAACGATCGCGCCCGCACCATGCGCGGGGCACGGTGCGGGCGCACGGGGCGGAGCTGGCTCGCGTCAGCCGCCGATGTTCCAGGTCCAGGAGCTGCCGCTGCCGATCTGGATGTTGCGCTGCACGAGCTCGTTGCCCGACGAGTGGTCCGAGTCGAAGTCGGCGCGGAAGTCCCAGCAGCCGGGCGTGAGGTCGAAGCTCATCGAGCCCCCCGAGGAGATCGTGGACGAGCCGAGGCGGTCCGTGCCCCAGTTGGAGTCCGAGCAGGACGAGGCCTGCATCGAGTACACGGACTGCCCCGACCGGTTGACGACGTCGAGGCGGGCCGAGCCGCTCGAGACGTTGCCGTTCCCGCCGCCGCCGCCGCCCGGGACGACGATGGTGCGCGTCGGGAAGCAGCCCTGCAGCGAGAGGCCGGTGAGAAGGAGGACGGCGGGCAGCGCGAGGCCGCGGAGACGGCGGGTCATGGCTCGTAAGGGGTTGGGGCGTGGCGTCCGCGGTCCGGAGCGCCTGCCAGACGGTACGGCGCGCGGAGGGAACGGCACCTCCCCGGATCCGGTGAGATGCGGAATCCACGCGCCGAGCCCACCCCGGACGTCACGCCGTGCGCTGCACCGGCTCCGCGCCGGGCGCGAAGAACTCGAGCGCGGCCGAGTTCATGCAGTAGCGCTTGCCCGTCGGGCGCGGGCCGTCCGGGAAGACGTGGCCGAGATGGCTGTCGCAGCGCGCGCAGCGGTTCTCGGTCCGGACCATGCCGAAGCCCCAGTCGCGCAGGTCCACGACGTGGTCCGGGTCGACGGGCTGGAAGAACGACGGCCAGCCCGTGCCGGACTCGAACTTGGAGCCGGACTCGAACAGTGGCAGGCCGCAGAGGCGGCAGGCGTAGAGGCCGTCCTCCTTGTTGTGGAGCAGCAGGCCGCAGCCGGGGCGCTCGGTCCCGTGGTCCAGGAGCACGTGGCGCTCCTCGGCCGTGAGGCCGGCGGCGTCGGCGGCGGCGTCGCGGGCGTCGCCGCGCAGCGGCGCGAGGTCGTAGCCCGAGGCGGAGACGGCGGGGCGGGCGGGCGTGTCGGTCTTGCCGAACATGGCGTGTGCAGGGTGGTGTGCCGGGCGTACGCCGGCGCGGCGGCCGCGATCCGCCTTGCCCGCGCGCGCGGCGGGTGCGACGTTGCGCCTTCGCCCTCCCCTGCCCCATGCGCCGTTTCCTGCTCGCCCTCGCCCTCGCCGTGCCCGGGCTCGCCGCGGCCCAGCCCGCAACGGACGTGCCGGTCGAGCGCGTCATCCTGTTCACGAGCGGCGTCGGCTACTTCGAGCACGCCGGCCGCGTCGCGGGCGACGCCGAGGTGACGCTCCAGTTCGACGAGGCCGCGCTCAACGACGTCCTGAAGTCGCTGCTCGTCGAGGACCCGCAGGGGCGCGTCGCGGGCGTCGTGTACCCGAGCCAGGCCCCGGTCGAGCGGACGCTCAGGTCGTTCGCGATCGACCTCTCGGGCGCGCCCGACCTCGCGGCCATCCTGCGCCAGGCGCGCGGGGCCGAGGTCGTCGTGGACGCGCCGGGCGGCACGGTCCGCGGGACGATCCTCGCCGTCGGCACCGAGTCCCCGACTGTGCCGGGCCAGCCGGGAACACAGACGCTCACGCTCGCGACGGCGGGCGGCCTCGCGACGGTCCGCCTCGCGGATGCCCGCCGCATCGCGTTCGTGGACGCCTCGCTCCAGGCCGAGATCGACGGCGCGCTCGCGGCCCTCGCCGAGGCGCGCGGCGGGCAGCGCCGGCCCGTCCGCATCCAGTTCCGCGGCGGCGGCGCGCGGCGCGTCCGGATGGGCTACGTCGTCGAGGCCCCCGTCTGGCGCACGAGCTACCGCCTCGTCCTGCCGGCCGAGGGCCGAACGGACGGCGCGCTCCAGGGCTGGGCGCTCGTCGAGAACCCGACCGAGAGCGACTGGACGGGCGTGGACCTCACGCTGGTCTCGGGCCGGCCGGTCTCGTTCCAGACCGACCTCTACACGCCGCGCTACGTCACGCGCCCGTTCGTGACGCTGCCCGACGACGCGCTCGCGCAGCCGCGGACGTACGACGAGGGCGCGGCCTACGCCCCGCCGCCCCCTCCCCCGCCACCCGTGACAGGTCAGGACCTCGAAAACCTGCCGATTCGTGGCGTCGCCGGGACGGTCGCGCTCCAGGGCGGCGCACTCGACATCCGCGGTGGGCGCGCGGATAACGTCGAGTACTACGTCGCCGGCGTCCGCGTCGCGGGCGGTCTCGACCCGAGCGCGGGATTCCAGACGTCCGCGACCGCGGGCGACTTCGGCGAGCTGTTCGCGTACCGCCTCCGCGACGTCACGCTGCCGCGGCGCGCATCGGCGATGCTGCCCATCGTGGCCGAGGGCGTC
>JAYWIE010000363.1:0-2834 GCA_043789155.1 Rubricoccaceae bacterium
GTCCGACGTCGGGTCTACGACGACGACCTCGGCCGAGACGCGGCCCGCGGACGGGCTCCACGCCTTGGGCGCGCCCTGCACCACGAACGCCTGCCCGGCGACGACGCCCGGCACGCGCGTCGCGCCGGCCGCGGGGCCGCCGGCGACGCGCGCCATCATCGCGAAGCGCTCCACCTGCCAGCCGCGGCCGAGCGTGCCCCACGGCTCGAGGGCCGCCGTGAGCCCCCACGCCTGGAACTGCCCGACGGCCCACCGCTGCGCCGCGTCGAGCTCGGGCCCGCCCGTCAGCCGCGCCCCGGCGACGTCGGTGAGCCACAGCGCGTGCTCCATCACGCGGCCGCGCGCGACCGCCTCGGCGCGGATGAACGAGACCGCCGCCGTGTCGACGCGCTCGGGCGCGGGCGCGGCCGGCTGGGCGAGCGCGGGCGTGGCGAGGAGGACGGCGAGGACGGGCAGCAGGCGCATGTGGGTTTGGAGTTTGGAGTTGTTCTGCTCAGAAAGTTCCTTCCTTCAAACTGATAGGCCGCGGCGCGGCTACCGGAGAAACGTCAATCCCTCTTCAAACTGCTTTTCTCAGTAGGGCGGGTTCAGCGCGTCGGGGTCGGCGAGGGCGTTGACGGCCTCCCACTCCTCGAAGCGGCCGAGGTCGTCGCGGATGCCTTTGAGGACGTACGCGACCACGACCGCGTCGTCCAGGAAGCCCGTGCCGACGATAAAGTCCGGGATGATGTCGAACGGCGTCACGAAGTACAGCAGTGCCATCGCCGCGAGCACGATCGACTTCCACGGCAGCCGGCGGTAGTCGCCGCGGGCGTAGGCGCGGACGAGCCGGATCAGGACCGGCAGGTCGGTCCGCAGCGAGCCGAGGCGGTTTTTCGGGGCGCGCATCCGGCTCTGGGCGCGGCGCGCGAGCGCCCGCAGCCGCGGCGACGAGTTGACGAGCTCCTCGGCGTGCTTCTGGTACGAGTGCAGGCCGCGGGGGGACGGGTCGGGGTTGGACACGGGAGCAGTCGGCGGTGGGGGATGCGAGCGTACGCGCGACGCGCCGTGTCGGTCCCGCCCCGCGCGTCGTGTCCGACAGCACCGCATCCGTAGAGACGCCCCGCTGAGGCGTCTTCGGCCCGTCGTCCACCCCGTCGTCGCCCATCCCGTCGTCGCCCGCCCCGTCGTCGTCTGCGCCGTCGTCGCCACCCGCGATCAGCCCGGCACGAGGCGGAGCGTCCACCGCGGGCGTCCGGGCAGGAACGGCAGCGCCCGGCCCTCGGCCCACGCGTCGTGCCCCGCGCCCCAGTACGGCGAGAGCGGGTGGCCGGCCTGCCCGCCCGGCATGTGCAGGATGCCCGTCGCCTCATGCCCCGGCGCGACGACCATGCGCTCGGACGCGCCGAAGTTTGGCCGCTGCACGCGCGGCATCCGGTCGTCGCCGGCGAGCGCGTCGGCCGGCATCCGCAGATGGCCGCCGAGGCCGGGGATCGCGTCGGCGAGCGGGTGCGCGATGTCGGCCGTGTTGTGCTGGCCCCACGTCGGCGGCTCCGCTGCGGCCGAGTCGGCGGCGGAGAGCAGGAGCGCGCGCCACGACGCGACGCCGGACGGCAGCAGGTGCGCGGGCTGACGGCTCGCGAGCGTCCACAGCGCGGACTCGCGCAGGTCGGCCGCGGTGGGGAACGCCGTGCGCGCCGGCGCGAGCAGGGCGGCCGTGAGCTCGGACTTGAGCGTGTGGTGGAAGGCGACGACAGGCCCGTAGCCGACGGACGCGACGCTCGCGTGCCCACCCCACCGCTCGACGCGGCCGCGGAGGGCCGCGCGGTCCGGACGTCCGCGAACGGCCTCGGCGTCGAGCGTGCGGAGCAGGAGCGCCTGCCAGCGGTCGTAGAACGCGGCGCGGTCGTCGAGCTGAACCGCGAGCAGGTCGGCCTCGGTAACGGGCCCCGTGAGCGCGGTGAGGCCGTCGCGGATCGCGCGGGCGCGTGCCCCGTTGTCGTACGGCCCGAGGCCCACGATGGCGAGGGCCGCGCCCGAGACGACGCGGTTGTTGGCCGTCCACACCTGCCCACCGGCCGGGTCCAGCACGCGCGGCGTCTCGGCCGGATCGCGGAGGCCGCGCCAGAGCGCGTCCGGGTCGGTCGAGAGCACGGGCGTCTGTCCGTCGCGGCCGACGCGGTCCGGCAGCCGCCCGCCGGTCGTCCATCCGATGTGCCCCTGAGCGTCGCCTACGACGACGTTCTGGGCCGGGATGCCGGCACCGGTCGCGACGTCGAGCGCGGCCGCAGCCGTCGCGGCGGTCTCCATGTGGAGCAGGTCCAGGTCGACCGCCTCGGGGCGGTAGGCGGCCCACTGGAGGGCGTACTCGTGGCCCTGTGCGTCCGAGTAGAGGACCGGCCCGAAGGGCGTCTCGCGCGTCTCGACGGCGACGGGCTCGCCGTGGGCGACGCGGATCGTGTCGCGGACGACCGCGACCGGCACCGGGCCCGCGGCCGTCAGCACGGTCCCGCCCGGCCCGGTCCCGCCCGCGCCGGGCACGAGGCCGACCGAGTCGGCGTAGTCGCCGTAGGCGTTCGTCAGGCCCCACGCGACGTGGCCGTTCGAGCCCGCGACGACGGTCGGAGTGCCGGGCAGCGTCAGCCCGCCGACCGAGCGCGTGCCGCCGCTGCCGTCGGGGACGTCGAGCTGGGCGCGGAACCAGATGTGCGGCAGCCGCAGGCCGAGGTGCATGTCGTTGGCGACGAGGGCCGCGCCCGACGCCGTGCGGCTCCCGGCGACGGCCCAGTTGTTCGAGCCCGTCGTGGGTGGGTCTTCGGCGACGCCGCCGGTGACGGTCCCGGGGCGGTAGCCGG
>JAYWIE010000364.1:0-2834 GCA_043789155.1 Rubricoccaceae bacterium
GGCCGGGTGAACCCGGACCTGATGCGGGACGGGCAGAGTGGACGTCTGATTCCGGACAGACCGATCTTCTGCACATGGCCCATCCCGCATCCCGTATCCCGCCGGTCGGCGTCGTGCTGCCGGCGGGCGGCTCCGGCCTGCGCCTCGGCGGCGCGCGCAAGCAGTACCGCCTGCTCGGCGACGCGCCGGTGCTCGTTCAGACGGCGCGGGCCTTCGACGGGCACCCGGACGTCGCCGCGGTCGTCGTCGCCGCGCCGGCTGCTGACGTCGCGGACGTCCGGCGGATGCTGGCCGAGTTCGGCGTCGCGGCCGACGTCGTCGCGGGCGGGGCGAGCCGCGCGGCGTCGGTCGCGTGCGGGATCGCCGCGCTGCCGGCGCGCGTCGCGACGGTGCTCGTCCACGACGCCGTCCGGCCGTTCGTCGCGGCTGAGCTCGTCGCGCGCGTCGCCTCGGCCGCCCACGTACACGGCGCGGCCGCGGCGGCGGTCCGCGTGTCGGACACGCTCCGGCGCGGGGCCGGCGGCCTGTTCGCCGAGACCGTCGAGCGCGAGGGCATGTGGGCGATGCAGACGCCGCAGGGGGCCCGCCGCAGCCTCCTCGAGGCTGCCTATGCGGCGAGCGGCGACGCCGTGCCGACGGACGAAGCGGGTCTGCTCGCGCTCGCAGGCACGCCCGTCGCGATCGTCGAGGGCGACACGCGCAACGTCAAGGTGACGACGCCCGGCGACTGGGCGCTCGCGCGCTCGCTCTGGCCGGCGTGGGCCGCGACCCGCGGGCGGTGACCGCTTGCTGACGGATGCCGCCCGCGGGCGGCTACCTTCGGGCGCTCCACCTCCCGGCTCGCCATGCGCATCGGCCACGGCTACGACGTCCACCGCCTCGCCGCGGGCCGCCCGCTCGTCCTCGGCGGCGTGACGGTTCCGTCCGATGTCGGCCTCGACGGCCACTCGGACGCCGACGTGCTCACGCACGCCGTCATCGACGCCCTGCTCGGCGCGGCGGCGCTCGGCGACATCGGCGCGCACTTCCCCGACACCGACGCCGAGTGGAAGGGGGCCGACAGCATCGCCCTGCTCCGGACCGTCGTCGCGCGCCTCGCCGCGGCCGGCTTCCGCATCGGCAACGTCGACGCGACGGTCTGCCTCGAGCGCCCCAAGCTGCGCCCGCACGTCGACGCGATGCGCGCCACGCTCGCCCGCGCGCTCGGGGTCGACACCGACCGCGTGTCGGTGAAGGCGACGACGGGCGAGGGCATGGGCTTCGTCGGGACCGGCGAGGGCGCGTCCGCCCACGCCGTCGCCCTCATCCTCTACGCGGCGTGATCGAGGCCGGCAGCGCCTTCGTCGAGTGGCTGCGCGGGCTGCCGCCGGCCGGCATCTACGCCGTCGTGTTCGCCGTGGCGTGGGCCGAGAACGTCGTCCCGCCGATCCCCGGCGACCTCGTCGTCGTCGCGGCCGGCTCGTTCGTCGCCCTCGGTACGCTCGCCCTCGTCCCGACGTTCGCCGTCGCGACGCTCGGCTCGGTCCTCGGCTTCCTGAGCGTGTTCGCGGCCGGGCGGCGGCTCGGGACGGCCGTGCACGACCCGGCGCGTCTGCGCTGGATCCCGCGCGGGGCCGTGGCGACGGTCGAGGCGTGGCTCGCGCGGTGGGGCCTGGGCGTCGTCGCGGCGAACCGGTTCCTGAGCGGCGGCCGCGCCGTGATCGGGCTCCTGGCCGGCGCGTCCGGTATGCAGACCGGGGCCGTCGTGCTGTGGTCGTCGCTCAGCGCGCTGGCGTGGAACGCCGTGCTCGTCGGTGGCGGGGTCGCGCTCGGGACGCAGTGGCCGCGCGTGATGGCGCTGCTCGGGACGTACGGGCGCGTCGTGACGGGCGTGCTGACCGTCGCCGCGCTGGCGCTGGGCGTCCGGTGGTGGCTGCGGGCGCGAGCCGGGAAAGGAGGGGAGGGGGACGGGTGAGGACGAAGACAGGAGGACGGCCGCGGGCGACTGACGGGATCCGACGCCGTCCGGCTCATCCATGCCTGCGTGCTGCCAAAGAAACGGCGAAGTCCCGCCGGGGGGGCATCGCGGGCGCGCCGGGCGGTTGACCGCGGGGCGGGCGGCAGGGTAGCTTCTCGGTTCTGCGGTGCAGAGGTGTTTCGGCACCGCTCGCTGGCGTAGCTCAGTTGGTAGAGCAGCTGATTTGTAATCAGCAGGTCGGGGGTTCAAGTCCCTCCGTCAGCTCTGCCCGGGGGGTGACCCGTCGGGCATGTTCTTTCGAGATCCGGGCAGGTGGCCGAGTGGTTAAAGGCGACAGACTGTAAATCTGTTCTCTCACGAGTTCGGAGGTTCGAATCCTTCCCTGCCCACACGAGGTGGCAGGTGTGCAAGTGACGGGTGGACAGGTGGTTTTCACCTGGCGCACGGACACCTGTCACCTGCCACACTCTGCGGGAGTAGCTCAGTTGGTAGAGCACGGTCCTTCCAAGTCCGGGGTCGCGGGTTCGAGTCCCGTCTCCCGCTCCCGGTGCCGCCGGCAGCCCGCACGGCCGTCTCGACGGCCCGTTTTCGCCTCCTTAGCTCAGCGGTAGAGCACCTCCATGGTAAGGAGGGGGTCCCGGGTTCAATTCCCGGAGGAGGCTCTGCTTGAACGGGGACGCGGGATGGGGGATAGGGGATGAGCAGACGGTCCTACAGGGCCAGCCGCCCCGGATCCTGCATCCCGCCCCTCTAAATCCCACGACTGACCCAGACGCTCTCATGGCAAAGGAAACCTTCCAGCGCAACAAGCCGCACGTCAACGTCGGCACGATCGGCCACGTCGACCACGGCAAGACGACGCTCACCGCGGCCATCA
>JAYWIE010000365.1:0-2831 GCA_043789155.1 Rubricoccaceae bacterium
TGATGTCGCGGCTGGCGCTGAAGACGCCCGTCGCGAGGGGCGCGCCGGCGCGGGACGAGGCGAGCAGGCCCGGCGCGTAGGCGAAGTCGCCGGCGGTGCGGAAGCAGGCGACGTCCCCCGGCGCGAGGCCGTAGTCCGAGAGGCGCAGGGGCGTCGCGTTGACCGTGCTCGCGTCGGTGCGGAGGTAGGTCGCGACCGGGTTGAGCGGGGCGAAGGTGAGCGCGGGCGTCGTGCCGCCGCCGGGCGTGGTGCCGCCGCCGCCGGGCGTCGTGCCGCCGCCGGGCGTGGTGCCGCCAGGGTGGGTGCCTCCGCCGCCGGTGCAGTCCAGGTTGCAGGTGTCGATGCCGTTGGAGTCGCAGCCGGAGACCGTCAGCGCGGCGAGTGCGGCGAAGGCGAAGAGAGAAAGACGCATCGGAACAGGGGTCGGGGAGGCGGGAAGCAGGATGGTCGCGGCCCTGTCAAAGGCCTGCCACGGAGGGTGCGCTCGTCTTTTGCACGGCCAAATGTAGGGCGTCCGTGTCCCGGGGGCGGTGTAAACGCGTCCCACGCCACCGGCGAGACGCCGCGGCCGAGGCGGCGGCGTCTCGCGGCGGAACCGGACGGCCGCGCGTCGCGTGAAGGGGCAACGCCGTCTCTCGGCACCCCTCTCGCCAACTCGCTGTATCCCATGGGACTCCTCGATTTCCTCAAGGACGCCGGCCAGGACCTCTTCAAGGGCAAGGAAGGCCGTCAGGCTGAAGCTGTCAAGGACGCCGTCACCGCCGCGCTCGGCTCGCACGTCTCCAACCTCAACGCCACCTTCGACGACGGCAAGGTGACCCTCACCGGCCAGGCCGATTCGATGGCGGCCAAGGAGAAGGCCGCGCTCGTCGCCGGCAACATCCGCGGCGTCTCGAACGTGAACGACAACGGCCTCACGGCTCCCGCCGCTGCCCCGGCCGCCGCCGGTGCCGCCGCGCCCGCCGCCGGCGCGACGCGCTACTACACGATCAAGAGCGGCGACTCGCTCTCCAAGATCGCGAAGGAGATGTACGGCGACGCCGGCGACTACAACAAGATCTTCGAGGCCAACAAGGAGGTCATCGGCGACCCCGACAAGATCTACCCGGGCCAGCAGATCCGCATCCCGGCCTGAGACCGCCCGTGACGGCCCCGTGCTGACGGGCTCGTCCAGACAGTGCCGCGCCCCGGCCGACCTCTGTGTCGGCCGGGGCGCGTTGCGTGAGGGACTCGCGGTTGCGGGGCTGCGAACTGCCCTCTCCAGCCGCACCACGGGAAGTAACCTCGGCGCTCACTCACCGCCTGGACCGATGCGCCGTTTGCTCCTGCTCGCGCTCCTCGTCCTTCCCGCCGCTGCCTACGCGCAGCGCGCCCGCCCGTTTGCCGAGAAGGGCGACCTCGCGCTGGTCGTCGGGGTCTCGCCCGGCAGCTTCCCGGATATCACCTCGGCCTTCGACGGCATCGGCCTGCGCTACCGCGCGACGGACAGGTCCGTGATCGGTGCGAGCGTCGGGTTTGACGTCGCGACGTCAGACGGCTCGGGCGACACCGAAGGCACCCAGAACACGGGCGGAGTCCGCGTCGCGCTCTGGAACGAGAACCACGTCGGCCGCGGGCGCGGCCCCGTATCGCCGTTTGTCGGCGGCGGCATCATCGCCGGCTACCGCCGCTCGACGTACACCCGGGACGTCTTCCCATGCGACCCGGCCGGATGCCCCGGCCCGCCGTGCGACCCGGCCGCGTGCCCGGGCGTCCCCGAAGGCGTCCCCGGAGGCGACTCGCCCCAGGCGTCGCAGCGCGTGACCGGTTACTCGGTCGGCGTCGGGGCGATCCTCGGGGCCGAGGTGCGCCTCGCGCGCGGCGTCACGCTCGGCGCGGCCTACACGCTCGGGGTCGCCGTGGAGCGCTTCTCGGCGACGAACGGCGGGCCGGTCGGGCCGTTCGGCGGCGGGACCTTCAATGGAGGCACGACGCTCGTCGCGGGCGGGACGGGCCTGACGGACCTCCACCTCTCGGTCTACTTCTGAGAGGCTGACTATGAGTGCACGGAGAAGCTCAAATCGCCGTCATTCCCGGCCCTACCGGGTACCGCAGGTCGGCGCAGCCCATCCAGAGTCGTGGCACGGCGCTCGACACCCTGGATGGGCTATGCCGTCGCTTCGCGGTCCCGCGTGCGCGGGAATGACGGCAGGTGAAGAGTCACTCATAGCCTCTGAGCGGCCCGGCGGCGTTGCGGGTGCGGCGGGGTGGCGCTACGTTGCCGCAGTGCGACGTTACCACCGTTAACCAGCCTCCGCCCCGATGACCTCCTCCAGTGACGGCTACGACTACGTCCTCGTCGGTGCCGGCTCGGCTGGCTGCGTCCTCGCCGCGCGCCTCACCGAGGACCCTGCGGTGACGGTGCTGCTCCTCGAGGCTGGCGGGCCGGACACGCGCGCCGAGATCCACATCCCGGCCGCGTTCTCGAAGCTGTTCCAGTCCGAGGTCGACTGGAACTACCGGACCGTCCCGCAGGCGCACATGGGCGGGCGCGACCTCTACTGGCCGCGCGGCAAGACGCTCGGCGGGTCGTCCTCGATCAACGCCATGATCTACATCCGCGGCCACCGCTCGGACTACGACGAGTGGGCGGACCTCGGCTGCGACGGCTGGAGCTACGCCGACGTCCTGCCGCTCTTCAGGAGGAGCGAGGACAGCAGCCGCGGCGCGAGCGCCTACCACGGCGTCGGCGGGCCGCTGCGCGTCGAGCGCCCGCGCGACGCCCACCCGGTGATGCGCGCCTTCGTCGCCGCGGCCGGCGAAGCCGGCTACCCCGAGACCGACGACTTCAA
>JAYWIE010000366.1:0-10023 GCA_043789155.1 Rubricoccaceae bacterium
CTACACCGGCCGCTCGCCCGACGACCGCTTCGTCGTCCGCGAGCCGTCCACGGAGGCGCACGTCGGCTGGGGCAAGACCAACCGGCCGGTCGAGCCCGAGACCTTCGACGGCATCCTCGCGGGCATGGGCCGCTACAGCCGCGGCCGCGACCTCTTCGTGCGCGACTGCTACGCCGGGGCGGACCCCGCCTACCGCATCCGCGTGCGCGTCGTGACCGAGCAGGCGTGGCACTCGCTCTTCGCGAGCAACATGTTCATCCTGCCCGCCGAGGGTGACGACCTCGCGGGCTTCGTGCCCGACATGACCGTGCTCGACCTCTGCGACTTCAAGGCCACCGGCGACGCCGCGAAGGGCCTCAACTCGTCGACGTTCATCCTGCTGAGCCTCGAGCGCGGCCTCGTGCTCGTCGGCGGGACGCGCTACGCCGGCGAGATCAAGAAGTCGGTCTTCTCGGCGCTGAACTACCTGCTGCCGGCGCGCGGCGTCTTCCCGATGCACTGCTCGGCCAACCAGGACGCCGCGACGGGCGCGACGGCCGTCTTCTTCGGCCTCTCGGGCACGGGCAAGACGACGCTCTCCGCGGACCAGAGCCGCGTCCTCATCGGTGACGACGAGCACGGCTGGGCGGCCGAGAGCGTCTTCAACTTCGAGGGCGGCTGCTACGCCAAGGCCATCAAGCTCTCGCCCGAGGGCGAGCCCGAGATCTTCGCCACGACGCGCCACTTCGGGACCGTCGCCGAGAACGTCGTGCTCAACGAGGACCGCACGATCGACTTCGACGACGCGACGATCACCGAGAACACGCGCCTGAGCTACCCCATCGGCGCCATCCCGAACGCGTCCAAGACGGGCATCGGCGGCGTCCCGCAGACCGTCGTCTTCCTCACCGCGGACGCCTACGGCGTGCTCCCGCCCGTGGCCCGGCTCACGCGCGACCAGGCGATGTACCACTTCCTCTCGGGCTACACGGCCAAGGTCGCAGGCACCGAGCGCGGCGTCACCGAGCCCAAGGCGACGTTCTCGGCCTGCTTCGGCGAGCCGTTCATGGTCCGCCCCCCGGCGGACTACGCGCGCCTGCTCGGCGAGAAGCTCGACGCCTCGGGCGCGGACGTCTACCTCGTCAACACGGGCTGGACGGGCGGGCCCTACGGCACGGGCACGCGCATGAACCTCGGCCACACGCGCGCGCTCGTCAACGCCGCGCTCTCGGGCGCGCTCAAGGAGGTCGAGACGCGCGTAGACCCGACCTTCGGCATCGCCGTCCCAACGCACGTCGCCGGCGTCCCGGACGAGGTCCTCGACCCGCGCGCGACGTGGACGGACGGGGCCGCCTACGACGCCGCGGCCGCGCGCCTCGCGCAGATGTTCGCGGACAACTTCGAGCGCTACACCGACGTCCCGGACGCCGTCCGCCACGCCGGCCCCGCCGTCACCGCGGACGCCTGACGCGCCGACTTCGTCTGGTTCTGGAGCCTCCGCCGTCTGACTGACGGCGGAGGCTTCTTGGTTTGGTTCGTCTATCTTGCGACTCGAATCGGGCGCTTCCCGCTAGTAGAGCGGACCTGCTGCCTCCGAAGCAGTAGTTATGCCGTCCTCCAAGAAGCGAAAGAAACCAACCGTCTTCCGGCCGAGGTACCCCCTCATACTCTGGTTCTCCTTCGTGGGAATCAGTGGAATGGCCCTCTTTAGTTTAGGAATGGTCGTCCTAGACCCGACGGATTGGACAGGATGGCTGCTGATCCTCGCGCCCTGCGGCGGGCTCGCAGCCGCGCTGCTCTTCGTTCTGCCTCGCGAGGTCATCTTCGACGAGGCGATCACGGTCCGACGCTACCTCTTCCCAGACAGGCTCATTCCCTACGGCGACGTAACGGACATCGGGATCGGCCGTCTGAAGTCGAGAAAGGGACGGCTCGCGTGGTCGGGTGCGACCAACAGCTACACCTTCGATGCCATCCTGTCCGGGCTCATCCGCCGGGGGAAGATCCGAGAAAGTCAGCTCGAAGGAAAGATCTTCGTGGACGACATGGCCGGGCTCTATGCGGTGGGTATCGGGTGGGTCGTCGCTCCGGTCGTGTTGTGGTTCCTCCGTTCCGAAGCGGTTCAGTCGGCGTGGTACACCAAGCTCCCCGAATGGGCCCAAGATCCTGGCATGCCCTTCAGCGTGGCGTGCGCGACCTTGCTCGTCTACTTTCCCATCCGGTACTGGTGGCTCGGCGACCATCGGCATAACCAGCGGCAGCACCGGACGCTCCCGCGCCGCTGAGCGGCCATCCGTTGTTCCAGCCCGGCCGCTACCGGCACAGACGGAACGCGGCCGCCCCGACGGTGAGGTCAGAGCGGCCGCGCGCGGTGCCCGAGAGCGTCAGTTGAAGCCGGTGCCCGAGACGGCCGGGCGCGCGTCCTGGTTGGCGACCTGCCACGCCGTCCCGAAGACGAGCCGCGCGATGCTCGCCTGTCGGTCGTAGTCGATCTTCGACGGCTCGTCGCCGACGCCGTGGTAGTCCTCGTGCGTGCCCGTGAAGTAGAAGATGAACGGGATGCCGTGCTTGCCGAAGTTCCAGTGGTCGCTGCGGCGGAAAAACTGGTTCGGGTCGTCGGCCGAGTTGAAGCGCTTCGAGAGGTCGATGCCGAGCCCGGTCTCCGTGTTGACGCGCGCGTTGATGGCGTCGAGCTCGGTCGAGATGAGCTCGGCTCCGAGGATGTAGACGTAGGGGCTCGCCGCGCCGTCGTAGGTCGGGTCGTGGCGGCCGATCATGTCGATGTTGAGGTCGGCCGCGATGCTCGCGAGCGGCACGAGCGGCTCGCGGTCGGCGAAGTACTCGCTCCCCAGCAGGCCCTTCTCCTCGCCGGTGACGTGGAGGAAGAGGACCGAGCGGCGCGGGCCGTGGCCGTCGAGGCTCGCCTGGCGGAAGGCCTCGGCGATCTCGAGCAGCGCGACCGTGCCCGTGCCGTCGTCGTCGGCCCCGTTGAAGATGGCGTCCTCGCCCTCGGTCGGCGTCGCGTCGACGCCGATGTGGTCGAGGTGGGCCGAGACGATCACGAACTCCGAGGCGAGGTCCGAGCCGGGCACGACGGCGACGACGTTCTCGGTCTGGACCTGGACGGTCTCGCGCTCGGACGCGACCGAGAGCATCACGTTGGTCGGCTGCGGCGTACCGGCAGACTGGAGGGGCGTCCCGCTGAGCATCTGCGCCACGACGTCCTGCCCGGTGAGCAGGATCGGCGGCAGGCCGCCGTCCTCGCTGTCGGTGCCGGCGACCTCGGGGAGCGCGAGGCGGCCGCCGCGGAAGGCGCGCGCGGCCTGCGGCGCGAGCGCCGCGGCCGTCGGGGCGACGCCCAGGATGACGCCGCGGACGCCGGCCGCGCCGAGCGCGGCGAGACGCACCTGCGTCGCCGCCTGGTCTGCGGGGTCCGTCGCCGAACCGGGCGAGGCGATGGCGTACGCGCCCGTGAGGTCGAGGCCGCCGAAAGAGTCCGCCGTGCCGACGTAGACGACGCGCGCGGGCGAGGCGTCGGTGATCTGGCCGTAGGCCGGAACGAGGAGCGCGCCCGACGTGCTGTCCGGGCGGATTGTGCTCGTGGCGATGGTCTGGCCGCCGCGCGTCGCGGTGACGGTGAGGCTACGGAGCGTGCTCTGCTCGAGCATGAACGGCTGGAGGTAGCCGTCGAGGGCGTACGGCGAGGCCGCGACGCCCGAGCCGCGCGGCGCGACGCCCATCGCCTGGTACTGGCCGGCGAGGTAGCGCGCGGCGAAGCGCTGGGCGGGCGCGCCCGTGTCGCGGCCGGCCATGAAGTCGTCGGCGTAGACGTAGAGGTGGCCGGCGAGCTCGGCCGGCGTGATGGTCGCCTGGTAGCGCTGGACGAGCGCGGGGTCGGCGTCGGCCGTCGGCGTGCGGACGGTCACCGGCCTGGCGGCCGCTCGGGTGGACGTCCGGGCGGACCTCCGGGCGGGCGTCTGGGCGAAGGCGGGCGCGGCGGCGAGCACGGCGAGGGCGAGCAGGCCCGAGCGGATCGGAACGGTCATCGGTGGAGGGCGGGATGGCGGAAGGCGGCGGAACGGCCGGGGTGCCAAGATATTGGCATCAGAACAGGCGGCGGCGCTTTGCGAGGTACGCCCGGAGGGCGTCCGCGTAGGGCGCGGCGGTGTCGATGGGGACGTAGTCGACGCGCGCCTCGCGGCAGCGGCGCTGCACCTCGGCGACGAACGCCTCGGCCGCGGCGGCCACCTCGGTCCGGATCTGGCCCGGCAGGACGGTCCGCTCCTCGCCCGTCTCGAGGTCCCGCAGGCGGACCGCTGCGTCGGGCAGCTCGAACCGGCGCTCGGTCGCGGCGTCGAGGATGTGGAACACGACGACCTCGTGGCCGCGGTGCCGCAGGTGCTGCAAGGCGCGGACCGTCTCGCGGGCGTCGCCGGAGGCGTCGAACAGGTCCGACAGCACGACCACGAGCCCGCGGCGCGGGATGCGCTCGGCGACGTCGTGGAGCGCCGCCGCGACGCCCGTCTCGGCCGCCGGCGGCGGCGGGCGCGTCGCGAGCCGGTCGAGCGTCGCGAAGAGCGTCGCGAGGTGCGCGCGCGTCGCCGAGGGCCGCAGGTGCTGGAAGACCGTCTGGTCGAAGGCGACGAGCCCGGTCGCGTCGCGCTGCCGCACCATGAGCGCGTGGAGCGCGGCCGCGAGCGTCGCCGCGACGGTGAGCTTGGTCACGCCGGCCGCGCCGGCGTAGCGCATCGAGGCCGACGTGTCGAGGACGACCGTCTGGCGCAGGTTTGTCTCCTCCTCGTAGCGCTTCACGACGAGGCGGTCGTTGCGGCCGAACGCCTTCCAGTCGACGTGGCGCAGCTCGTCGCCGGGGGCGTAGGCGCGGTGCTCGGCGAACTCGACCGAGAAGCCGTGGAAGGGGCTGCGGTGCAGGCCCGTCAGGAAGCCCTCGACGATGAGCCGCGCCCGCAGCTCCATCGACGCGACGTTGGCGAGAGCGTCGGGCGTGAGCAGGGCCATCGGGTGCGGGGCGGTGGAGCCCGGAGGGTACGTCCGGCCGGGGCGGTTGAGTCTGCGCCCGGGCCGGCCGATATCGGCCCCGTCTCGCCCGCCCTCCCGGCCCATGCGCGCCCTCACGAGCCACCAGCGCTTTCTCGCGTCCGAATACGCCTCGGGCGTGCTGCTGCTGCCCGTCTGCGTCTACTTCACCGTCGTGCCGTACGGGCAGGCGGGCGGGCTCGGGCTGCCGTGGTTTCTCGTCCACAGCCTGAACCTGCTGCCTCACGAGGCGGGCCACTTCGTCTTCCGCTTTTTCGGCGAGACGATGATGATCGCGGGCGGGTCCATCCTCCAGCTCGTCTTCCCGTGCCTCTGGGCGTGGATCGCGTTCGCGTCGGACTCGCGGCTCGGCGTGCAGCTCTCGCTCGTGTGGCTCGGCCAGAACTGGATCGACGTCGCGGCCTACGCCGCCGACGCGCAGGCGCGGGCGATGCCGCTGCTCGGCGGGCTCGGGCCCGAGGCGCACGACTGGCACAACCTGCTCTCGCGGGCCGGGCTGCTCGAGCAGACGCCGCTCGTCGCCGGCGTCCTGTTCGCGTGCGCGTTCCCGGTCTGGGCGGCGATGCTGGCCGTGCCGCGCCGGGTGGGCTGACGCGGCGGGACTTGCGCGGTGGCCCGCGATTTCCTACCGTGCAGCCCCTCCGCTCGCGCCCGGTCATGCAGATCCTCGACGCCCCCGCCCTCGCCACCGCCCGCGCCCCGCTCGTCGTCGAGCGCGTCGGGCTGGAGCGGCTCGACGATGTCCGCGCCCTCAACGCCGTCATCTTCGGCGAGTCGCGCGTCATCCACCGCCTCGACCGCGAGGACCTGATGATCCTGCTCGCGCGCCGCGACGGCCGGACGGTCGGCTTCAAGGTCGGCTACGCCGAGAGCCGGCAGACCTTCTACAGCGCCAAGGGCGGCGTGCTGCCCGACGAGCGCCGCCACGGCGTCGCGCGGGCGCTGCTCGCGGCGATGCAGGCCGAGGCGCGGCGCATGGGCTACGCGCGCTTCGCCTTCGACACGTTCCCGAACAAGCACCCCGGCATGACGGTCCTCGGCCTCGCGGCCGGCTTCACGGTCACCGCGGCCGGCTACAACGCGGCCTACCGCGACTACCGCTTGCGCTTCGAGCAGGACCTCGGCGTCTGAGCCACGAGCTGCGCGCGTATCGCCATGCTGGGCCCGTCTAGCCGTCATGCCCGACGAGCTTCAGCCCGACCACGCCGGCCACGATGAGGCCGAGGCACGCCAGCCGCGCGACCGTCCGCGGCTCGCCGAGCACCGCCATCCCGACCACGGCCGTCCCGACGGCACCGATGCCCGTCCACACGGCGTAGGCCGTCCCGACCGGCAGCGTCCGCGTCGCGACGGCCAGCCCGTAGACGCTCACGGCCATCGCCGCGAGGACGACGGCGCTCGGGCCGAGCCGCGTGAAGCCCTCGGTGCGCGGCAGGCCGACGGCCCAGACGGTCTCGAAGAGTCCGCTCACGACGAGCACGGCCCAGGCGGCGGTCGCGCTCATGCCTCCGCCTCGGCGAGCTGCCCGTTGTTGACGATCGCCCAGGCCCGCCCGACCATCGCGGCCCCGACGAACGGCGTGTTGCGGCTCTTCGAGCGGATGTGGCGCGCCTCGAAGGTCCACTCGGTCGTCGCGTCGAAGACGGTGAGGTTGGCGGGCTCGCCGGCGGCGATGCGCGGCACGGGCAGGCCGAGCACCGCGCGCGGCCCGACGGCAAGCGCGCGGACGGCCTGCGCCACGCTCAGCACGCCCGGCGCGACGAGGTCGCGGCCGACGAGGCCCCAGCACGTCTCCAGCCCCAGAATCCCGAACGGGGCCGCCGTGAACTCGACCTCCTTCTCGAACGGCGCGTGCGGCGCGTGGTCCGTCGCGATCACAGAAATGGTGCCGTCGGCGAGCCCCGCCTTGATGGCCTCGGCGTCCGCGGCCGTCCGCAGCGGCGGGTGCATCTTGGTGTTCGTGTCGTACTGCGACGTCTCGACGGCGGCGTCGGTGAGCGCCCAGTGGTGCGGGCAGGCCTCGGCCGTGATCGGCACGCCGCGCGCCTGCGCCGCGCGCACGATCTCGACGGCCCGCGCCGTGCTCACGTGGCACACGTGGACGTGCCCGCCGGTGAACTCGGCCAGCAGGGCGTCGCGCGCGATCATCGCCTCCTCGGCGAGGCCAGGGATGCCCGGCAGGCCGAGGCGCGTCGCGACGGTCCCCTCGTTCATGTGGCCGTGCGGGTTCAGCGTCAGGTCCTCCTCGTGGCACAGGACGGGCTTGCCCAGCGTGCGGGCGTACTCGAGCGCGCGGCGCATCAGCCCGCCGTGCACCACCGGCGAGCCGTCGTCGGAGAAGGCGACGGCCCCGCCGGCCGCCATGTCGCCCATCTCGGCGAGCGCCTCGCCCCGGCGGCCCTGCGTGACGGTCCCGATGGGCAGCACGTCCACGGCGAGCCCCTCGGCGCGCTTCAGGACGAACGCGACGACGTCGCGCGTCGCGACCGGCGGCTCGGTGTTGGGCATGACGGCGATGGCCGTGAAGCCGCCCTGCGCCGCGGCCCGCGCCGCGGTCTCGATGGTCTCCTTGTGCTCCTGCCCCGGCTCGCGCGCGTGGACGTGCATGTCGAGCCACCCCGGCGAGACGAGCCGGCCCGTCGCATCCAGCACGCGGACGCCCTCGGGCGCGTCGAGCCCCTCCCCTACCTCGGCGATGACGCCGCCGCGGATCAGGACGTCGGCGCGCGTTTCGGCTCCGGTCTCGGGGTCGAGCAGCGTTCCGCCGGAGATGAGCAGGTCCACGGGCGCGGGGTCGGGTGCGTCGCAAACCTACGCCCCGTCGCGCCCCGCCTCGCCCTCGGCCCCGGCGGCGAGGTACCGCACCCGAAGGTGGTCGCGCATCGCCCGCTGCGCCCGCACGACCCGCCACGACACCAGAAACATCGCGGCCCCGAACAGGACGCCGCCGAACAGCGCGCCCGCCGCCATGGAGCCTACCGCGGCCTCGACCGGGGCCATGAACGGCGCGCTCGCCGAGAGCGTGGACGTCCCGCCCTGCGCGAGCGACGTCCGGATCATCCAGCCCGTCAGCGCCGCGCCGGCCGCGAAGCCGCCCAGCCCGCCGATGAGATAGCCTCGTCCGGCGCGCGCGTCGAGCCGCTCGTTCCAGGTGTCGAGCTGGGCCTTCTCCCTCGGCGTCAGCGGTTTCGCGGTGCGCATCGTCAGTCGCAGGCTGTCACCGCTGCGCCTGGAGGGCCTCGCCGGCGAGGTTCTCTGCGACGAACCGCGTCAGCAGCGTGTAGAGGTGCAGCCGCGTGCGGCCGCCGTAGAGGCCGTGGTTGCGGCCGGGGTAGAGCATCATCTCGAACGGCTTGCCCGCCGCCTGCAGCGCGTCCACCATCGCCATCGTGTTCTGGACGTGCACGTTGTCGTCGGCGTCGCCGTGGACGATCAGCAGGCGCTGGTCGTCGCGGAGGTTGGCGGCGTAGGTCGTCGGGGAGCCGGCGTCGTAGCCTGCCGCGTTGAGCTGAGGCGTCGAGAGGTAGCGCTCGGTGTAGATCGTGTCGTAGGTACGCCAGTTGGTGACCGGCGCGACGGCGATGCCGGCGTGGAAGACGTCCGGGCCGTCGCCGTAGGTCATCGCGAGCAGCGAGAGGTAGCCGCCGTAGGACCAGCCCCAGATGCCGAGCCGCGTCGAGTCGACGTAGGCCTGCCGCCCGAACCAGCGCGCGGCCGCCGTCTGGTCCTCGGCCTCGAGGATGCCGAGCCGGTTCTGGGTGAGCGTCTTGAAGGCCTTGCCGCGGCCGCCGGTGCCGCGGTTGTCGACGCCCGCCACCAGCACGCCGTAGGTTTCGGCGAGGTACTGGTGCCAGAGGCGCTCGGTCCCGCCCCAGCGGTCCACGACCTCCTGCGAGCCCGGCCCGCCGTAGGTGTGGATGAGCAGCGGGTAGCGGCGGCTCGGGTCGAAGTCGCGCGGCTTGACGAGGTACGCCGCGAGCGGCGTGCCGTCGGCCGCCGGGACCGTCAGGTACTCGGGCGTCGGGAGGTCGTAGGCGGCGAGGCGCTCGATGAGGTCCGCGTTGTCGTCGAGCACCGAGACGCGCTCGCCCGAGGCGCGGTAGAGGCTCGTCACCGGCGGCGTGCTCTGGGTCGAGTAGGTGTCGGTGAAGTAGGCGAAGTCCCGCGAGACGTCGACG
This sequence comes from Rubricoccaceae bacterium, assembly GCA_043789155.1. Classification (GTDB taxonomy): domain Bacteria; phylum Bacteroidota; class Rhodothermia; order Rhodothermales; family Rubricoccaceae; genus DASVSE01. Next base: position 9,216 of record JAYWIE010000366.1, read on the forward strand.
TCGTGCCAGCCCGCGCCCTGCGTGAGCGGCACCCACACGAAAGGCTCGCCGAGGACACTGCCGGCGAGCGGGACGCGGTAGAGCTGCCGCTCGCGCGGGCCCGCGGCCGTCGTGGTGACGTAGACCATGCCCGCGCGCTCGTCGACGCCGTGGAAGTTGGTGACGTCCCACGGGCCGCTCGTGATCGGTCGGACGAGCGTGCCGTCGGTGCGGTAGAGGTAGAGGTGGCCGAAGCCGTCGCGGTCCGAGCGCCACACGAACTCGCGGCCGTTCCGGAGGTACGTGATCGTGCCCGTGGCGACGTCCGAGAAGCCGGTCTCGACCTCGATGTACGAGTCGTTCTGCTCCGAGAGGACGGTCCGCGCGGCCGTGCCCGCGGGGTCGGCGTACATCAGGTCCACGCGGTTCTGGTTGCGGTTGAGGCGCAGCATCCAGACCTCCGAGCGGCCGGCCGGCTGCCCTGCCGCGGCAGGCAGGGCAGGCGTCCAGCCCATGCCGGCGATGTACTCGTGCTCGGCCCCGCCCGCGCCGCCCGAGCCCGGCCCCCACGTGTCGGTGTCGAAAAAGCGCGTGAGCCCCGTCGCGACGTCCACGACGCCGACGTGGATCTCGGCGTTTGCCTCGCCGGCCTTGGGGTAGCGGAACGACTGGTACTCGGGGTAGAGCGTCTGGAAGTTGGTGATCTGGAAGTCCCGCGTCGCGGACTCGTCGAGCTGGTAGAAGGCGATGCGCGCGCCGTCGGGGCTCCACTGGAAGCCGTCGCGGAGGCCGAACTCCTCCTCGTAGACCCAGTCGAAGGTGCCGTTGA
>JAYWIE010000367.1:0-2816 GCA_043789155.1 Rubricoccaceae bacterium
CAGATGATGGCGTCGGAGCGCTACGAGGCGCACCCGCTGCCCGAGGACGCCCCCGCCGTGGACCGTCCGGCGGAGCGCCCGCAGGCGACGATCTACTCGCTCTTCCCGCCGGCTGCGGCGTGAGGGGGCGTCGAGGGCACCGGCTGCCCGATGACCTGCGCGCTGGACGCGGCGCGCTCGGCGAGCACGCCCTACCTGGTTTGTGATCGACGACGAGCGAGACACAGGTAGGGACGCCTCGCCGAGGCGTCCGTGGGTCAACGAAGGCGCATCGGCGGTCCGCCGCCGCGCCGCGTCAGGTGACGGGCGGGCCCCGGCATCACGCGCCGCGGCGCTCGGCGACGTCGAGAAAGCGGTTGGCGAGCGTCCGCGCGAGGTCCGGCGTGTTGCCCCACGCGCGGTTGTTGCCGACGACGTGTAGCGTGACGTCGGCGGCGATGGCCTGGTACATCAGCGCGACAGCCTCGTCCACCATGCGCCGCGCCGCGCCGGTCTCGGCCAGCTCCGGGACCGGCGCGTCGAACGGGTGCGCGAGGCGGAACGAGTCGTCGAACGTCATCTCACGCGGCTGCATGAGGCGCACGACGGCCTCACCCGCGCCCGACGTGAAGCGCTCGCCCGCGAGCCGCCACTGGTCGCCGAGCGTCGGGAGCCACTGCCAGTGCGAAAAGCAGAAGCCGAACTGCCGCTCCGCGAGCCAGCCGAGGTAGGCCGGCGAGAGCAGGTGCGGCGAGCGGACCTCCATGTGCAGCGGGACGCCGCCCGGCGCGCCCGGCGGGCCCGACGGCAGGTCGCGGACGAACCGGTCGAGCTCGGCCACGAAGGCGTCGGGCTCGGGGCTGTCGCGGGCGCGCTCGTACGGCTGCTCGGCGATGACGCCGGCGAGCTTGAACCCGAGCAGGTCGCGGGCCGGCGCGAGAAAGCGCGCCTCGAAGGCCGCGGCGTCCAGGAAGTCCGGGTTCTCGACGTACTGCATGCGCCCGGCAACGGTCCGGCGGACGCGCCGGGCCAGGAACTGCTGCGGCGCTTTGAGCAGGAACCGGGCGCTCGGCGGGGCGACGTCGGCGTACTGCTGGAGCTGGAAGACGCCGGGCGACGGCGTCCCGGACGGCTCGAGCAGAGGCCGGTAGTACGTGAAGTCGATCTCGAGGTCCGGGAAGTGCAGGAAGTAGTCCTCGGCCGAGGCGACCGGCAGCGTCCGGTCGTCCAGCGTCACCGCCCCGACGCGCTTCGGCTTGGACGTCACCTGCCCGGCCCAGACGTCGCGCGGGTAGACCTGGCCGATCCAGCCGGCCGAGCGGTCCGACGCGGACCCGAGCCGCACGTTCGGGTGCAGCCCGCGGACGTCGTAGCGCGCCGCCTCGGCGCGGCGCTCCTCGACGCTGCGGCGCGCGCTCACGGCCGCTCGCCCGCCGCGACCGCGACCGGCCCCTGAAGCGACACGCCGTCCGGGTCGGCCGGGTCGAGGATGGGCGGGGGCGACTCGCCGCGCAGCATCTGCTTCAGCACGGTGCCGGCCACGACGAGCCCGATGCCGAGCACTAGGTGGTACGTGAGCACGCGCCACACGATCAGCACGGGCCCGATAAAGCCGCTCGGCAGGAGCGGGCCGAGGTAGAGGACGGCGAGGGCCTCGATGCCGCCCGCGCCGCCGGGCGTCGGCATGGCGAGGCCGGCGAGCCAGAGCCCGGCCGAGCGGATGACGTAGAGCGTCGCCCGGAACGAGCCGTATTCCGCGAACTCGGCGTCGGGCACGTCGGCGACGAAGCTCAGGGCGACCATCAGCAGGATGCCGTACCGCGCGACCCAGTAGAGGGCGGTGTAGCCGACGCCGATGACGTAGAACCGGGCCGGCTTGTGGCGCAGCCGCCGCGCCTGCTGCCCGAGGCGGCGCGTCTCGCGGCGGACGGTCGGCTCGAAGCGCCGCAGCCACTTCAGCTGCACGACGTAGCCGGCGACGGTCTCGATGAGCTCGGGGCGGACGAGCGTCGCGTAGGCGAAGAACGAGATGTAGACGAGCAGCCCGCCGAGGTACGCCGCGACGGTCCCGACGCCGGCCGCGCCGAGCCCGGTCGGGAAGACGGGCAGCCAGATCGCCGAGACGTACATGCCGACGATGGCGATGGCGAACCACAGCTGGTCCATGAGCATCGTGAACAGCATGATCGCCGTCACCTGCCCGTACGGCAGCCCGTTCTCGCGCGAGACGAACAGCGCCGCGAACGGCGCGCCGCCGACGGCCGGCGGCGCGAGGGCCGACATGAAGTCCCACGTGATCTGCCCGCGGACGCCCGCACGGGGCGTGAGCACGCCGCCGGAGACGTGGCGCAGGCGTAGCCCGCCGGCCAGAAACTGGAGCCCCAGCCCGGCGACGGCGAGCGCGAAGAGGTCTGGCCGGAAGTGGCGCGCGACGAGCGCGAACGCGCCCGGGTGGTACGTCCCCCAGAAGACGACGCCGAGCGCGCCGAGGCTGATCGCGACGGGCAGGAGGACCCGCCAGACGGGCGTCCGGCGCGGCGCGTCGGCGTCGCCGGACGCGACGCCGACGGCGTCGCCCGGCGCGCCGGCCGGAACGTCGTCGAGGAGGTCGGGGAGGGGGGAGGCGTCCATCGCGGCGAAGATAGCCGGCGCGCCGGACGTCCCGCCGGCGTTGCATCGACGCCATCAGACGCGCCCCGTAGAGACGCCCCAGCGGGGCGTCTCGCACCGGTGATGCGCCCGTCCGCGAACGTCCGCGATGTCTCCCCCGTGACGTCCCCGTCTGCCGCGTTGGCCGAGCGGGATGCTCGGCATGAGACGCCCCAGCGGGGCGTCTC
>JAYWIE010000368.1:0-9948 GCA_043789155.1 Rubricoccaceae bacterium
CGACCTCGCCCTCGCGGCGCAGGTTGGCGACGGTGTGCGAGCGCGTGCCCATCCCGATCACGCCGGTCGCGTCGAGCCACCACGCGGACGAGATCGGGGCGAGGTTGGCCGTCCCGTCGGCGTTGCGCGTGCTCACGAGCACGACGGGCGTACCGAGGTAGAGGATTGAGGGGGTGATCGTGCGGTGCATGTCGGTGGGGGCGGGGAGGCCAAGGTCTCCCGGTCTGCGCCTGCGCGGCCTCCCGAACCATGCACTCGAACTCGGCCGCCGTCAGTGGCGGAAGTGGCGCGTGCCCGTGAAGACCATCGCCATGCCGCGCGCGTCGGCCGCGGCGACGACCTCGGCGTCGCGGACGGACCCGCCGGGCTGGACGGCCGCCGTAGCCCCGGCGTCGGCCGCAGCCAGGAGGCCGTCGGCGAACGGGAAGAAGGCGTCTGAGGCGACGACCGAGCCCGCGAGGCTCAGCCCGCTCTCGGACGCCTTCATCACGGCGACGCGGGACGCGTCCAGCCGCGACATCTGGCCGGCCCCGATGCCGAGCGTCGCGCCCGCGCCGGCGTAGACGATCGCGTTCGAGGTGACGTGCTTGGCGACGCGCCACGCGAGGTCGAGGTCGGCCCACTCGGCGTCCGTCGGCTGGCGACGGGTCGGGACGGCCCACCGGGCGCGGAGCACGGCGGCTGCGTCGAGCGGCGCGTCGGGCGTCTGTGCGAGCACGCCGCCGGCCACGCTCCGGAAGGTGACGGGCTCGGGCGCGCCGGGCCGCACGCGGACGATCCGGCGGTTGGCCTTCTGCTGCAAGAAGGCCAGCACGCCGTCCTCGAAGCCGGGCGCGATCACGACCTCGGTGAACACGGCGTCGATGGCCTCGGCCGCGGCGCGGTCCAGCGGCCGGTTCGCGACGACGATGCCGCCGAAGGGCGACTGCGTGTCGGTCGCGAAGGCGCGGGCGTAGGCCTCGGCGAGCGTCGCGCCCTGCCCGACGCCGCACGGGTTGGTGTGCTTGAGGATGGCGACGGTCGGCGGGGCCGCCTCGAACTCTGCGATGAGGCGCAGCGCGGCCGTCACGTCGAGCAGGTTGTTGTACGAGAGCGCCTTGCCCCAGAGCGTCTCGAAACGGTCGCCCGGGCTGCCCCCCGTTCGAGCCGGGGGCAGGCTGTAGAGCGCGGCGGGCTGGTGCGGATTCTCGCCGTAGCGCATCGGCAGCGCGAGCGGCAGGTCGAGGCGGAGCCGGTCCGGCAGCGCGGCGTCGGGAGGCGTCGCGGACGCGCCTTCGCCGGCGAAAAACGCCGCGATGGCAGCGTCGTAGGCGGCCGTGTGCGCGAAGGCGGCTCCGGCGAGACGCCGGCGCGTCGCCCGCCCGAGCGTCCCGTCGTGCGCGTCGAGCTCGTCGGCGACGGCGGCGTAGTCGGCCGGGTCCACGACGGCGGCGACGAAGGCGAAGTTCTTGGCCGCCGCGCGCAGCATGCCCGGCCCGCCGATGTCGACGTTCTCGACCGCGAGTGCGTCGTCGGCACCCGCCGCGACGGCCCGGGCGAACGGGTACAGGTTGACGACGACAAGGTCGATGGGCGCGATACCGTGCGCGGCGAGGTCCGCGTCGTCGCTCGGGGACGTCCGCTGGGCGAGGATGCCGCCGTGGATGGCCGGGTGCAGGCTCTTGACGCGCCCGCCGAGGATCTCAGGAAAGCCCGTGACGTCGGCGACGTCCGTGACGTCGAGGCCGGCGTCTCGCAGGGCCACGGCCGTCCCGCCGGTCGAGAGGAGCGCGACGCCGCGCGCGGCGAGGCGACGTCCGAATTCGGCCAGCCCCGCCTTGTCGCTCACGGAGAGCAGCGCGCGGCGCACGGGGTAGCGGTCGGCCGGCTCGGGAAGGTCCTGGGTCTGGATCAAGGTTGAGAGGTTGAAATGGTTCCGACGCACCGAGCACACCAGCAAGAATATGTCATCCCGGACTTGATCCGGGATCTGTCTTTTGTATTCGACGGCGTGGATAAAAGACGAAAGGCAGATCCCGGATCAAGTCCGGGATGACACGTAGAGAGAGGAGAGGCAGATTTCGTCCTGCCGTCCTGCCGTCCTGCCGTCCTGCCTCAGACGTACTCGGGCAGGGCCCGCGCTCAGCCCAGCGCGATGGACGCCTCGTCGACGCTCGCGTGGTGCACCTGGAGGCTCTTGAAGCCGACGCGGAGGCCGGCCTCGGCCCACGGCACCCACGCGACGGCCTCGATGCCCTCGCCGTCCTCGGGCTCGAACGCCTCGGCCGTCGTCGTCATCGCGTACCAGTGCGTCGTCTTGACGGCGAAGGCCTCCTTGCGCGGCCAGATGTAGCCGTGGACCGTCGCGCCGAGGTCGCCGACGACGCGGATCGACTCGGGCGGGATGCCGACCTCCTCGCTCACCTCGCGCACGGCCGTCCGCTCGAAGGTCTCGCCGGGGTCGAGCTTGCCCTTGGGCAGGTCCCACACGCCGCGGCGGAAGATCATGAGCACCTCGAGGCGGTCGCCGTCGGGCGTCGGCGCGCGCACCTCGCGGACGACGTAGCCGCCGCCGGCGTCGACCGCGAGCGGCGGCCAGATGTCGTCGTCGGGGTCGACGTTGAGCACGGCGCGGCGCGGGACCTCGCTCGCGGCCGGCGGGTCGGCGCGCGTGAGCGTCAGCGCGTCCGAGTCCAGCACGAGCACGTGGCCGACGCGGCCGTCCGGCGCGACCGCATCGGCCTCGGCGACGGGCAGCGACGTCCGGAGCTGGAACGGCTCGCCTGGTGCCGTCCAGCCCGATTCAGGGACGACGGGGCGGCCGGTGACGAACGTCGGCAGGTAGAGCAGCATCGGGCGCGAGGCAGGATCCCGCAATGTAGAGACGCCCCGCCGGGGCGTCTGCGGCACGACGCCCGCCCCGGCACGACGCTCCGGCGCGTCACCCGCCCGGCGGCCGGGCGCGGCCCGTCACGAGCGCGCTCGCGACGGCCCCGAACACGAACGAGGCCGGCAGGGCGAGGATGCCGAAGGCGATCCACGAGCCGAGCAGGTGCCCCGGCCCGGCCCCGAGCGCGAGGAAGACGCCCGCGATGAGGCCCTCGAGCACGACGGCCGCCACCAGCGTCGCGAGGACGGCCTTGCCGAGCGGGCGCGGACCGTTGGGGCGCGGACCGCGCGAGAGGGCGGCCACGTCAGCCCGCGTCGCGTGCCCGAGTGCCGGTCTCGAGCGGGGCCTGCGCCTGCGCGAGCGCCGCGCCCTTGTCCGCGTCGGGGCTGGCCCCGTCGCCCGCCGGGGCGGCGTTGGCCTTCTCGAGCGCCTCGGCGTCGGCGACGAACTGCTTGAGGCCGGCGTCGGTGAGCGGGTGCCGGAGCAGCTTCTTGATGACGTCGAGCGGGATCGTGGCGACGTCCGCGCCGGCCTCGGCGCACTGCACGACGTGCAGCGGGCCGCGGATCGAGGCTGCGAGCACCTCGGTCTCGTAGCCGTACATCGCGTAGGCCGAGGCGATCTGGCGGACGAGCTCCATGCCGTCCGACGAGATGTCGTCCAGGCGGCCGACGAAGGGGCTGATGTAGCTCGCGCCGGCCTTGGCCGCGATGATCGCCTGCGGCAGCGAGAAGCAGAGCGTGCAGTTGGTGCGGATGCCTTCCTCGGCGAGCGTCTTGATGGCCTTGATGCCGTCGAGCGTCAGCGGCACCTTCACGACCACATTGTCGGCGATCGTCGCGATGTGGCGGCCCTGCGCGAGCATCGTGTCGTAGTCGACGGCCGTGATCTCGGCCGAGACGTCGCCGGGCGTGATCTCGCAGATGGCCTTGATGTGGGCGTCGAAGTCGCGGACGCCGGCCTTGAGCATCAGCGACGGGTTGGTGGTGACGCCGTCGAGGACGCCCATGTCGGCCGCCTCGCGGATCTCGTCGAGGTTGGCGGTGTCGATGAAGAACTTCATGGGGGCGGGGGAGTGGGGGGTGGGGGCTGGCAGATCCCCTGACTGAGCCGTCCGGGACAGAACGAGTCGTCGCGCGTTCGGGTCCGGCGTGCGCCGGCTTCTGCGCGTGCTCACGCGGGGCACGGACGGGTGGGTTTGCGGAACCGCTCCCGCCGCCTAGATTGCGGGACCTCTGACTCCGCGCTCCCGACCCCGCGACGATGACCGCTTCCGACACGCCCGGCGAGCCCGCCATGCCCGTCCTGACGAGCGCCGACCTCAAGCGCGTCGTCGCCGAGGCGCTCAGAGACAACCGCGACTGGATCCGCGAGCTCGTCCAGGAGGCGCTCGAGGACTGCGCCGAGGGCGAGGCGCGCCGCGAGGCCGAGTTCCGCGCCGCCCTCTCGGACCCGCGCGTGGCCTTCCCGCCCGTCGAGGGCGTCGCCTGACGGAGCGGGCGGGAAGCCGGGGGCGGCCGGGCGGGAATGCCGACCTTCCGCTACCACAGCCCTGCCCGCGAATGCGCCGTCTGCTGCTTCCTGCCGCCTGCTCCCTGCTGGCCCTGATCGCCGGCTGCACGGGCGACGGCCGCACGCGCCTGCTCGTCTACTCGCCCCACGGCAAGGAGCTGCTCGAGGCGAGCGAGCAGGCCTTCGAGGCGGCCCACCCCGACGTCGACGTCCAGTGGCTGGACATGGGCAGCCAGGAGGCCTACGAGCGCGTCCGGACCGAGCGCGCCAACGCGCAGGCGTCCGTCTGGTGGGGCGCGCCGCAGACGCTCTTCATGCAGGCGGCCGACGAGGACCTGCTCGAGCCGTTCGAGCCCGCCTTCGCCGGCGCGCTCCCGGCGACGGCCAAGGACGCGCGCGGCCGCTGGTACGGGACGTTCCTCACGCCCGAGGGCCTGCTCTACAACACCGACGCCCTCGACTCGACGAGCGTCCCGCAGACGTGGGACGCCCTGCTCGCGCCCGAGTGGAAGGGCCGCATCCTCGTCCGCTCGCCGCTCGAGTCCGGCACCATGCGGACGCTCTGGGGCGCGATGATCCTGCGCCAGCCGACCGTCGAGGACGGCTACCGCTGGCTCGCCCGCCTCGACGTCAACACGAAGGCGTACACCGCGGACCCGACGCAGCTCTACCTCCGCATCGGACGCGGCGAGGCGGACCTGACGCTCTGGAACCTGCCCGACACGTACCTCCAGGCGAAAGCGTACCCGTTCGCCTTCTCCGCCCCGGCGGCCGGCACGGTCGTCCTCGTCGACGGCATCGCCATCCCGAAGGGCGCGCCGCAGCCCGCCCTCGCCCGCCAGTTCGTCGACTTCGTGACGACGCCCGAGGCCCTCGCGGACCAAGCCGAGCGCTTCCACCGCATCCCCGCCCGGACGGACATTCCGGCCGACCGCCTGCCGCCGTGGATGGACCGCCCGTTCGCGCAGCTGCCCCTCGACTGGGCGCGCCTCGCGCGCGACGGGGCCGCGTGGATGCAGGTCTGGGACGAGCAGATCAAGGGCCGCGGGGCCGAGTACCTCGCCGCCCACCCGGGCTGACGCTAGCCCGTCACGTCGGCCGTGGCGACGCCGAGCACGGGACCGGTCTCCCCGGCCTGCGCGAACGCGACGACCCGGACGTCCCCGGCCTGGAGCCCGGCCGGAAGCGTGAGCCGCAGCGTCCCGCCCGTCACCGTCGCGAACGCCCGCACGACGCCGACGTGGCGCAGCGCGCGCCCGCGGTTCTCGCCGCGCCCGACGCGTGACGTCGCCGCGCGCTGCACGAGCGCGACGTGGACGACCTGCCCCGCCGCGAGCCCGTCCGCCCGGACCGCTGCCTCGACGGACCGCCCGCGGACGTGCGCCGCGACCGTCACCGGGACCGCGTCCGCCGGCGCGGCCGCCGCGATCGCGCGCTCTGCCTCGCCCCGCCGCGACCCGACGAAGCCGACCGCCCCGCCGACGACCATCTCGGGTGTGTAGACCCGGTTGTCTCCGAGCGACTGCGCGTACGACTGCTGCCGAGCCGTCGCGGCGGCGCTCGAGAACGGGTCGCGCCAGCCGAGGCGGTCCCAGTAGTCGACGTGGAACGAGAGCGCGACGACGCCCGGCCGGCCGGCGAGGTCCGCGAGGAGCGCGTCGGCCGGCGGGCACGACGAGCAGCCCTCGGACGTGAACAGTTCAACGAGGACAGGCCCGGCCGCGAGCGGCGTCGGGGTGGCGGCCTGGGCGTTGGCCGGAGCAGATGCCGGGACGCCGGCCGGTGCCGGCGCATCGCCGACGAGGCAGGCCGGCAGCGCGAGCGGGAGCGCGAGCGTCAGCACGGCGAGGAGGCGGACCACGGCGGCGGTAGGTTGGTCTGCACCGGACGTCCCGGACTCTCCGTTTCTTACGCCGACCGCGTATGCGCCTCCCTGACGTCGTTCTGGTCGCCCTCGGCGGGGCGGTCGGTGCCGTCGCCCGGTACGGGCTCGGTCTGGCAGCGCTGCGCCTCGCCGGCCCCGGGCTTCCCGTCGGCACGTGGGTGGTCAATGCGCTCGGGTGCGTCGGCATCGGGGTCGCCGTCGCGCTCGCGCCGGCCGAGCGCGTGCGCCTGCTCGGCGTCGTCGGCGTGCTCGGCGGGTTCACGACGTTCTCGGCCTACAGCGCCGAGACGGTCGCGCTGTGGGCGGCCGGGCGGCCGGGCTGGGCCGTCGCCAACGCGCTCGGGAGCGTCGTCGTGGGCGTGGCCAGCGTCGCGCTCGGGCTCTGGCTCGGCCGGGCCGTCGCGTGAGTCAGTGCGCCGCGAGCCAGCCGGCGTCGTAGGTCGCGAGCAGGCGGCGGAGGCCATCCTGGAACGTCGCCTCCGTGCCGTCCTCGGCGCGGCGCAGCCAGAAGCCCGTCGCCGTGTTGGCCTCGTAGAGTGCGCTGTACCAGCCGAGATCGTCGCGCGCGATGCCGAGCGCGGCCGGCACGACCTCGCTGCGGTCGCTGAACGCAACCATCGAGAAGCCCGGTGCGACCTCGGACGCGCCCGCACCGACCGGCCCGCCTCGCAGGTAGCGGACGTAGTCCTTGGCAGGCCCGATGGGCGTCCGCGCGGGGTAGCCCTCGGCGACGAGGCCGGCGCGGACGAGCCAGTAGACGCGGGCGAGACGCCGGAGCTTCTGGTCGTAGACGGGCTGCGTCGCCGCGCGGAGGGCCAGGCTGCCCTCGCCCGGAATGGCGGTGGCGACGGCCCACCGGACGAACGCCGGGTCGTAGGGCCCGAACGCCCGGCTGCCGAGGTCGAGACCGAGGCCGTCGGGTCCCGGCGCGTGCGGGCCGCTGGCGAAGACGGGCATCGGCGCGGCTGCCACGACAGCACCGAGCGGCTCGGCGGCGTTCGTCGCGCAGGCGAGACCGCGGACGCCGAAGCTGGTGAAGTACGTCCCGAAGGGCACGTCGCAGGCGTCCGACATACGGCCCTCGCCCGTGCGTTCGGTGTCGCTACCGGCGAGGTCGGCGGACTGCCAGGTCGTCCACAGCGGCAGCAGGCCGCCGCCGCCCGGCGCGACCCGCGGCGCGGCGCACCCGGCAACGACGAGCAGCAGCAGCAGGCGCGGCGTCACTTGCGCCCGAAGAGATAGTACGCGATCAGCCCGACGAACGGCAGGATGACGATTACGGCCGTCCACAGGATCTTGTCGCTGTCGGCGCGCGGGCTCTTCCAGACCTCGACGAGCGCGAGCACGTCGAGCACGATCACGAGCAGGCCGCAGACGCCGTAGCCGAACGGATTGCGGACCCCGTTGACGAGGTTGCTCGGGCCGCAGCCCGAGAGGACGGTGGCCCCGACGAGGGCGAGGAGCGCCGGCAGGGCGCGGAGACGGTCGGTCATCGGAGTGGGGGAGGGGGGCTACTTCTGGCGGTCGCGCACGACGCGCTGGCCCCAGAACAGGAACGCGAGGACGCCCACGACGGGCACGCAGAAGAGCGCGATCAGCGCCACCTTGCTCCCGAGCGCGAGGTACGTCTTCCACGTCGCGAGCGAGGCCAGCAGCGCCAGCACGGCGTTGAGGACCGCCAGCAGCGCGACCAGCAGCGCCTTGGCGAGGCCGGCGAGCGTGGCGGCGAGAAGGAGGGACATGGCGGGAGCGGTGGCGGAGGCCGGCCTACGGCCCGCGCCGCGCGGCGGTTGCACGGCGCGCGAAGCCCCACGGGTCGCGCGTTTGCGCCCCGCGAGGCCGGGCCTGCCGGCGCTAGCTTGCCCGACGCCAGCCCCCGACGCGCCCGACCGTTCGCTTCCCCGTTTCGCCCTTCCGGACCCTGCCCGCGCGACGGCGCGCGGCGCACCTCCGGCCCGACATGCGCGTTCTCTCTGCTCTCGCCCCGGCCGCCGTCGTGCTCGCCGCTCTCGTGGTGTTCTCGGGCTGCCGGTCCGGCTCGGCGCTGCACCGCCGCTACGACAACTTCCGGGCGTACTACAACACGTACTACAACGCCTCGCGCCAACTCGACGAGGGCGAGCAGGCGCTGCTCAACGGCGAGACGCCCATCGACCGCACGCGCCTCGTCGAGCTCTTCCCGACCGGCACGGCCAGCGGCTCGCAGGCGACGTTCGAGGCCGCCATCACCAAGAGCGCCGAGCTGCTGCGCCAGCGCCCCGGCTCCAAGTGGGCCGACGACGCGCTCCTCGTCATCGGCAAGTCGTACTTCTACGAGCGCAACCTCGTCGGGGCCGACCAGAAGTTCCGCGAGACCATCGCCGCCGCCACGCTCGTCAACGACCGCCGCCTCGCCGACGAGGCGCGCTTCTGGCTCGGCCGCACGCTCGCCGCGGCGGACCGCTACGACGAGGGCGTGCTCGCGTTGCGCGAGGCGCTCGCTCTCCCCGACGGCGACCGCTACTGGCAGGCCCGGATGCACCTCGCGCTCGGCGAGCTCAACGCCCGCGCCGGCCGGTGGGACGCTGCCACCGTGGACCTCCGCGACGGCCTCGAGGCCGTCCGTGACGCCGACCTCGCCGCGCGCGCCGCGCTCCTGCTCGGGCAGGTCGAGGAGGCCGCGGGCCGCTACGACGCGGCCGCCGAGGCCTACGACATGGCCCTGCGCCGCCGGCCGGCCTACGAGATCGCCTTCGCCGCCGAGATCAGCCGCGGCCTCGTGCTCGGCCTCGACGCCGCCCGCCCCGACGACGCGCTCGCAGCGCTCGGCACGATGGCGCGGGACGACAAGAACTTCCCCCGCCGCGCCGAGGTCGCCCTCGCGCAGGCCCGCGTCCTCGCCGCGTCGGGCCAGCCGGACGCCGCGCGCGCGCGCTTCCGCGACGTCCTCTACGACCCCGCGCTCGGCGGCCAGGCCGTCCGCGGCGAGGCCCACTACCGCCTCGCCGAGTTCTACCGCGACGCCCTCGGCGACTTCGTGCGCGCCTCGGCCCACTTCGACACCGCCGCGACGGCCATCCAGGCCCCGCCGACGCTCGCGCAGCGCCCGTCGCGCGCCGCTATCGTCGGCACGACCGTGCTCGCCTCGACCTACCAGACCGTCGCGCGGACGTCGGTCCAGATCGCCGCCATCGACTCGCTGCTCGACCTCGCGGCGCTGCCCGAGGACGCCTTCGCGGCGCGCATCGCCGAGATCGAGTCCGTCCGCCGCGCCGAGTGGGCCGAGCAGCGCCGCCAGGCCGACGCCCAGCGCGCCCTCCAGGACTTCAGCGGCACCGGCGAGGTCCGCACGCCGTTCGGCCAGGACCCCGGCCGCGACGTCGGGGCACCGCGTGGTCCGGACACGCCGGGCTCGCCGGGTGCCGGCGTGGAGAGCGACGCCGCGGGCTTCCTCGGCTTCCGCGACCCGCGCGCGGTCCAGTCGGGCCTGCTCTCGTTCCAGCGCCTCTTCGGCGACCGCCCGCTCGTGCCCGACTGGCGGCGGCGCTCGGCCATCACGAGCGGGGCCGCGGCCCAGAACCTCGGCGGCGTCACGTCGGACCCGCAGTTCGCGCCGGGCTTCGACGGCCTCGCCGGGCCGCCGCCGCTCGACCTCGCGGGCATCCCGCGCACGCCCGAGGCGCAGGACTCGCTGCGGACGAGC
>JAYWIE010000369.1:0-9942 GCA_043789155.1 Rubricoccaceae bacterium
CGATGCGGACGGGCAGGCCCGGTGGGAAGGCGCGCCGGCCGAGGGCAAGCAGGTAGACCGGCGCGGCGAGCGCGGCGTCGATGCGCTCGAGGAGCGCGCGGTCGCCCGAGAGGCCGGCGGTGAACCAGGCCCCGGCGAGGTAGTGGCGGCGCGAGGGCTCGGTGTCCTTGAGCTTCGGGTTGCCCTTCGCGATCTGCGAGGCCGTGGAGCTTGCGACGAGGACGTCCTGCGCCGTCTGGAAGTCTGAGCGCGGCTGGCCTGCAGCGTCGACCCGGACGCCGAGGTGGAGCGCGGCGAGGGCTGCGAGCGTCGGGAAGCCGTCGCCGGGGCGTTCCGTGCGCGGCTTGCCGAGCGCGGCACAGACGAGCCCGAGGACGCCCGACTTGGTCGGTTCGCGGGCCGTGTCGCGGTCCGAGAAGGCGCTCTGGAGGCCCCACGCCTGCATGGGGCCCGTGAGCCGGAGGAGGAGCGTGCTCATGCCGGTGCCCCGTCGGCCCACGCCTTGAGGGCGTCTGTGACGCCCGCGACGAGCGCCGGGACGTTGGCGACGGCGTGCGGCGCGAGCGTGCCGAGCCCCCCGACGTCCTTCGCGACCTTGACGAAGACCCGGGCCCCGCCGTCGCCGTACATGTCCACGAGCGCGTCCCAGTGGCCGTCCAGGCGGCGGACCGACTCGGCGACGATGCCGTCGCCGCCGGGCGCGACCGGGTTGGCGAAGGCGTTCGCGAGCGACCACGGGGCGGCCGCGGCGTCCTTGACGACCGCCATGACGAGCGCAGGCGGCGTCTGTGCGGCGAAGGCCGTCTGCTTGCCCGTCGGGATGGCCTCGACGGCCCCCTCGACGAACGCCGCGACGGCGTCGACGGCGAGGCGTCGGTCGGCGGCCGTGACGGCGTCCGCGCCCTCGGCGAGGTTCGACGCGAGGCGGTCCGCGTCGACGAGCAGGTAGCGGTAGTAGCACGAGGCGTTGAAGCCCGTGGTGCCGACCATGCCCGCGCCCTTGTCCTCGGAGCCGGCGTCGCCCGCTTTGAGGTCGTCGACGGCCGTGTAGAAGTCGAAGTCCTGGTCGAGCGCGTGCGTCGAGATGGCGTGCGCGACCTGGCTGGCGGCCTCGATGTTCATGCCCGGCACCTGGGCGAGCATGCGGCCGAAGAGGGCGACGTCTACTGAGCGGACGCGGCCCTGGCGCTCGGAGCGGAAGGCCTCGCCGACCTTCTTAGCCGCGCCCGAGACGGCCGCGCCGGCGGCGTCGATCGCCGCCTTCTCCTTCTTGTCCTTCGAGGCCGGCGCGAGCGCGGCGCGAGCGGCGAGGGCCTGCGCGATGGCCGCGCCGTGGTCGTGGGCGAGCTCTGCGAGGCGGTCCAGCTCCTCGGGCCCGACGTAGAAGAGGACCTTGGTCTCGCCGCGCTCGGCGTCCCAGCCGAGGAGGTCGTCCAGGACGGCTGCGGCGACGGCGCGCGCGTCGTCCTCGGAGTGGCCGAGCGCGACGAGGCGCGGGACGAGCTCGCGGTCGCGGACCTGCTTCGAGCGCGTCGCGATGCGGCCCTCGAAGGCCCGCTCGAAGGGGCCGGAGCGACGGATGGAGCGCTTGATGCACTGCGACGAGACGCGGGCGCGGCGGACGCCGCCGAAGTCGGTGTCCTTGGGCTGGCCGGTGTCGTCGCGGTTGAGGTTGGCCGGCGGGAAGTTCTGGAGCAGGTGGAGTTCGACCTTCATGGCGGGATCAGGCGGGGGTGGAGAGAGTCGGGCGGGGCGTCCAGTAGGCTTCGGCCCAGCGGCGCTGGACCGTGCGGCGCGGGTTGTCCCAGTCGAGGAGGTCCTCGACGAGCACGTCGTAGCGGACGCCGACGTCGGCGGCGGCGAGGAGCGCGACGGCCTGCCGGAGGCGGTACGGGAGGCTGTCGGGGTGCGCGTCGAGCAGAGCGGAGAAGCGGAGGTCCATGCTCACCGAGCGCCCCCGGGCGACGCCGCACGACGCGCCGAAGGAGGAGCCGACGGCCGCCTTCCAGGGCGCGTCCGACCGGCCCGCGTGGAGCGCGTAGAGGGCGGCGACGAGGAGGTATGCGTCGCGCTCGTCTGGCGGGACGTCCCGGAGGAAGACCCCGACCTCGCGGAAGGCGGCCGGCTCGACGCCGCGGCGGCCGAGCGTGCGGCGCAGGCGGGCGAGCTGGGCGCGGGCGTCGCCGTCGCCCCGGGCCGACCTCAGCGAGAGGCCGTAGAGCGCCTGCGAGAAGCGCGCCGGGGCCGAGAGCGCGCCGGCTGGGCTGGGCGCTGTAGGAGGAGCGTCGTGCGTCATAGGGAGCCGAAGAGGGACGGTTGAGAGTCGGGAGCGGTGATGCCGGCGGCCGGCTCGGGAGGTGGCGGTGCGGCTGGCGCGACGGGCTGGAGGCGGGCGCGGCCCTGGGCCGTAGCGCGGAGGTGCCGGGCGTCGCCGTCGAAGTGCGCCGTGGCGGCGTCGAAAGCGAGCCGGGCGGCGGAAAAGACGTCGCCGTCCCAGTCCGCCGCTGCAGCGGCGCGGTCTGCCTCCGTCTCGGCGTCGGCGACGCGCGCGAGGAGCGCGAAGAAGGGCGTCTCGAGGGCGGCCCAGAAGCGCGGCTCGGCCGCGAGGCTCTCCGCGAGCAGCGAGACGGCCCTGGGGTCGGCCGAGGGCGCGGCGTCCGTGCCGGGCGGCGGGGGCGAGAGCGCGTACTCGGCCGTCGTGCGGACGGCCCGGCGCAGGCCGCGCGCCTTGTCGTCCCACTGCGTCCGTGCGCGCGCGAGCGCGTCCTCGACGGCCTGCTGGCGGGTGCGGTCCTGGAGGAGCGCGACGTGGAGCGGGAGCCGCTCGTGCCGCCAGAGCTCCGCCTTGGCCTGGTCGTTGACGAGCCCGAAGGCGTCGACGCCCGTCTCCCGGAAGACCGTCCGGAGGTCTGCGGCGTCGCCGGCGGCGGCGAAGAGCGCTCCGGAGGCGAGCCACTCGAAGGTAAACGGAGGGCCTGCGCCGTCAGCACCGGCGGACCGGAAGAGGGCAGCAGCGTCGCGCCAGAGCGCGCGGCCGGCGCGGAAGCCGAGCGGGTACGTGCCGACGTCCCGGCTGACGACGTGCGCGGCGAGCGGGTCGACCGAGGGCTGCGGCTCGAGCTTGTCGCCCTGGGTGAGGTAGACGCCGACCGCGACCGTCGCGCCGGCGGCGTCCGTCTCCGTCGCGAGCGTGACGCGCCGCGCGGGCCACGCGAGCACGTCCCGCAGGCCGAGGTGCGGGCGGCGGGTGTAGGCGGCCGGGTCCGGGCGTCGCCAGACGGGGGCGTCCCGGCCCAGATCGCCCATGCGCGCGCGCGCGTCGGGCGGGCCGTTGAGCAGGAGCGCCTCGAAGAGGGAGCGGCCGCGGATCCAGAACTGGGCGCGGCCGACGAGCGGCGCGTGCGAGAAGTAGAACGGCTGCGAGGCCCCGCCCCCGAGGGCAGAAGCCTGCGTGGCGACGAGGCCGCGCGCGGCGTCCGCGAGCGGCATGCGGCCCGGCCGGCTGTCAACGTCGTGCGCGAAGAGCGTCGCGTTGTTGCCGCTGGCGCGGCCGAGGAACAGCGTCGAGAGCGGCGCGGGCGGCTTGCCGTCCTGGCTGGCGTCCGGCGTCGCGCGCTGGAAGAACGGGTGAGCGGCGTGCAGCAGGTCGAAGCGGTCGCGGTGCGCGTCGAGGTAGGCGTCCAGCGGCGCGGCCGGGAGTCGGCCGGCGCGCCAGAGCGACGTCCACGCGCCGACGTCGGGGGCGGGCAGAAACACGTCGATCGCGAGCGCGAGCAAGAGGCGGTCCAGCGCGAGCGTCTCGAGCGGCGACCCGCCCGCGACCTCGCGGATCTCGTGGGCGCGCAGGAGCGCCTCGCGCAGGCCGACGAGGCGCGGCACGAGCGGGGCGTGCGGGTCGGGGCGGAGGTCGGCGGAGCCGTCGAGGACCGGGATCCAGGGCTCTGCGAGCAGGTCGTACGTGGGCATCAGTCGGAGGAGAGGACGAGGCCGAGCGCGTCGGACCAGGTGACCGTGGTGCCGGCGGCGCGCCACGCGCCGGCGCGCATCACGAGCGGGTGGAGCCCGACGAGAGCCGGCGTGGTCTCGGCTGCGGCCCGCCACGCATCCGGCAGGTCCGGCGCGGCGGCAACATGCGCGACGAGACGCTTCTGACCCAGGCGGACGCTTGCGCCGAGGAGCGCGCGGACGGCGTCGGCGGAGAGCGCTTTCTTCGGTGCCGGAAGGTGGAGCGGCGCGCGCATGCTGAGCGCCGGGTCGAGAAAGAGCGCGCCGTCGTCGGGGCGCTCGTGGAGGACGACGACCTCGACGCTCTCGCCCTCGCGCGTGGCGGCGCGCAGCGTCGCGTGCGCCGCCTCGTCCTCGTCTCCGGCGAGCGGCGGCGTCGCGGCGTCGATGACCTCGTGGAGGCACGGCGGCGGCGGGATGAGGCGCTCGCCTGCGGCCCTCATCGACGCCTCGCGCCGCGCCGTCTCCGCTGTCATCGCCACCGTCCACTGTTCGGCGGCGTCGGCGGAGAGGCCGGCTGGGGCGTCGCACGAGCCGTAGACCGCCTCGACGAGCGGGCGGTAGTCGTGCGGGAGCGCCCACGCGGCGCGGCCGGACAGCAGGAGCGCTGTGCGCCAGAGGACGGTCCGGTCGTAGACGTGGCCGTGCCCCGAGAGGCCCGTGACGTCCGGCAGGCCGCCCGCCTCCCACGCCGGACAGAGCCAGACGAGGCGCGGTGCGACGTGCGCGGCCGGCCGGGTGCGGTCGTGCCGGTGGAGCCGGCCGGCGCGCTGGAGCAGGAGGTCGACCGGCGCGAGGTCCGACAGCATGAGGTCGACGTCGAGATCGAGCGACTGCTCGACGACCTGCGTCCCGACGAGGACGGCGGGCCCGTCGGCGCGGCCTTTGCCGAAGCGCCCGGCGGCCCACGCGCCCGAGGCCGCGTCGCGGTGGCCGACGACCGCGTCCTCGATGGCCTGGCGGTCGCGGCGGACGAAGCGGGCGTGGAAGAGCACGAGGTCACCCGGCGGGAGCGCGAGGCGCTCGCGGAGCGCCTCGAAGACCTGCTGCGCGCGCCGGACCGTGTTGCAGACGACGGCGACGACGGCCCCGGCGGCGACGGCCCGGGCGACTTCGGCGGCGATATCCGGGAGCGCCGGGTCGAGGCGCTCCAGACCGGCGCGCTGCGTGCGGCTGGCCGAGAGCCCGTCCGCCTCACCTGCGAGGACTCGGACGTTCCCTTCGGCCGAGGTCCAGACGGCCGGGTAGGGCGTGCGGGCCGGGTCCGGCTCGGGCGGCAGCGGGGCGTCGGCGTCCCACGCCCTGAGGAGGTCGTGGCGGGCGCGGGCCGGGAGCGTCGCCGAGAGCAGAACGACGTGCGCACCGAGGGCGCGGAGCCACGGCAGCAGGCGCAGGACGAGCGCCCCGGTGTAGACGTCGTAGGCATGGACCTCGTCCACGATGACCGTCTTGCCGGCGAGGCCGAAGAGGCGGACGAAGAAGTGGCGCGCGAAGAGGACCCCGAGGAGCGCCTGGTCTACGGTGCCGAGGCCGTAGGGCGCGAGGAGGGCGCGCTTGCGACCCGTGAACCAGCGCAGCGTGCGGACGCGCGCGGTCGCGCCGTCCTCGTCGTCGAGGGCGGCGAGGGCGTCGGGGTCCGAGAGGAGCGCTTCAGACGCCGGGTGCAGTTCCGAGCGGCCGTAGGCGAGCCGAAAGGAGGCCGTGGGCGAGCCCTCGGGCGCGCGGTGCGCGCGCTCGAGAAAGTCCGTCGTGCGCGCGAGCAGGCCGTTGGCCGTGGCCTGCGTAGGGAGTGCGAGGTAGAGGCCCGGCCCGCTGTGCGCCGGCCCGCCGCGCGCCTGCTGGCGAGCCGCGAGGGCGAGCGCGGCCTCCGTCTTGCCTTCGCCTGTCGGGGCCTCGACGATGGTGAGCGTGGGGGCACCGGGGTCGGCCGGCAGCGGGAGGTCCAGCAGGGCCTGCTGGACGGGGCGCGGGGCGTGGCCAGCCGTGTGCGGGAAGAGGTCGGCGAAGGGCCGCACGGTGAGCGCGGCCGTCGCGTCGACGCCGGCGCGGCGGAGCGCTTCGGCTGCGCCGGCGCGGCTGGCGTCGAGGTAGGCGGCGGGGTCGGTGCCCGTCTCGCGCGGGAAGGCTTCGGCGAGCGAGCCGAGCCAGTCGGCGAGCGTGGCCCAGCCGGCGAGGCCGAGGAGCCACGGCGGCGTCGGCGGGACGACGGCCGTGAGGCGCGCGAGGCCGTAGCGCTCGTCCCACGCCGCATGGACGGCGTGGAGCAGCTGCGTCTGCGCGTGCGCCCAGTCGGAGCCGCCGAGCCGGGCGTCGCTCGCTGCGAGGCGTCGCCACTCGTTCAGGCTCAAGAGCCGGCCGTGGTGGAAGCCGATGAAGGCCGCGAGGGTCTCGCGGAAGGCCGGCGGAGCGTCCGGGTCGCCGCGGAGCAGGTCGCGGCAGACGATGCCGATGGTGGCGTGCCCGTGGTGGACGGGGTTTGTCACGGGGCCGGGGCGCAGCGTGAAGCCGTCGGCCTTCATGCGGCGCAGGTAGGCCGCGCCCGGATCCTGGAACTGGAAGGAGGGGATAGCCTTGCCGAGGTCGTGGAGGCCGATCCAGAACGAGAGCCACGAGCCCGCCTCGTCCTCCGACATGCCGAGTGCCCCGGCGGCCTGGCGCTTGATGGTTGCAGGGACGCGGCACTCCCAGAGCAGGAGGGCCGTGTGGCCGACGTCGAGGAGGTGCGCCCAGAGCGGGCGCGTCCACGTGTCGTCGTGCGCGTCCGTGCCGCGGGCGTCGCGGTCGGTCTTGGCCCAGAACAGTTGCCAGGATTCGAGGGGCACGGTGCGGGTGGATCTGAGGTCGGGAGCGAGAATATCCACCAGCCCGTCGCTGAGGGAGGACATTTTATGTCCGGCTCGTGGTGTCTCGCGAGAAGCGCCGCTTATGGCCGGCGAAACCGGAGAAAAGCTGCGACTGATGTGGGCCCAGCCCCCTCTCTGCCCTGCCGTGTATCCGGTCAGGTCCGGGTTCACCCAGCAAGTATCCCAGTTCGGGCCTGCCCCCCGGGCGGACCCGCCGGGCGTCCCTCGCACGGCTCTCGTGTCTGGCCGGTGCGGACGCCCGGCAGACGCGAGAGCCGTGCAGATCAGAGCGCCCTGATCCTGATCGCGACGGCGAGGCCGAGCCATCCCAACGTCACGAGGGACGGGAGAATAACGGCCAGCAGGTTCGTCTGAGAGAGCGCTCGTCGCAGCGGTCCACCGAGGACGTGCTGGTAGGCGTGCTGGTAGACCGGGTCGTGCCTGACGAGCGATTCCAGACTCTGGATCGTCCGTCTGGAGCGGACCTGCACGACGGCCCAGACGCCGCCGAGGAGGGCACCGGCGATGGCGGTCCAGACGAGGAACGAGTGGGGCGGCAAGGGCCGGCTCAGCGCGAAGCCGACCGGCGCGAGGAGGAGCGTGTGCGCGACGAGGAAGATCTCGAGGCGCTGGTGGAAGAGCGCGTCCTCGTGAAAGAGGAGAGCCCACGCGCGGTCGTCGGATACGGGCGGCGGTGGCGGCGTCATGCGGGCGAGTCCGAGTAGAGGCGGGCGGTGGCGCGTGCGTCGGCAGCGATCTCGGCGACGAGCGAGGGCGGGGCGAGAGCAACGACGGCGGGTCCCCACGAGCGGACAAACGACCGCATCGTCTTCATCTCCGACACCTGGAAGGTGACGACGAGCCCGCCGGGGCAGTCCGGGTCGGCCGCGGCCTGCTGCGAGGTGTGGTAGTCGCGCGAGTGGAAGTGCTGCGCGACGGCCGGCGCGACGCGGAGGCGGACGGTGTGGAGGCGGCCGGCCCCGCCGTCGAGCGCGCCGAAGCGGCCGCCGAAGTGGGCGTCGGCGTCGAAGCCCGCCGGGGGCGAGAACCAGGTCTCGGGGACGGGCTCGACCGACTCGATGCGCGCGGGGTTGAAGTTGCGGACGGCGCGGCGGGCGTGGCAGAACGCGGCGAGCTGCCAGCCCGAGGGGAAGGGCGCGACTGCGAGCGGGTCCAGGAGACGGCCGGCGGAGCGCTCGCCGCGGCCGTTGGTGTACGTGATCCGGACCGTCTGGCAGGTGGTGATGGCGTGGTCGACGGCCCGCAGGACGTCCAGGCGACCGGCGTGCGGGGCGGCGGCGTTGCCGAAGTGCCAGTGGCGGGCCTCCTCGCCGGGGTCGAAGGAGTAGACGGCGTCGTCGCCGACGGCCCCGAGCAGGGCGGCGAAGGCGCGCTCGAGCGGGGCGTCGAGCGGCGTGCCCCGCAGGATGGCCCGCGAGGCATCGGCGGCGACGGTGAGGGCGCGGAGGGCCTCCTCGTCGAGCGCGTCGACCTGGATCTGGCGTCGCTGGTGGACGTCCGGGACGAAGAACTGGCGGGCGCGGCCGGCGGGCTCGTGCTCGACCGGGACGCCGGCGCGGCGCAGCTCGTCGACGACGCGGACGGCGTGCCGCGGCGTGCAGCCGAGGCGGGCCGCGATCTGGGCTTTGGTGAGGCGTTCGGCGCGGTCGAAGGCGCGCCGGAGGGCGCGGGCAGCGCGCGAGAGGTCGGCTTCGGGGTCCGTCATCGCGTCAGAGGTACGGCGCGAGGGCGCGGTAGGCGTGGAGGGTGGCGACGGCGTCGCGTTCGCAGTAGGCCACGACGTCCGCGAGGCGTCCGTCGGCGACGGCGGCGGCGACGCCCGAGCCGTCGACCGGCGCATCGCCGGGGCCGTGCTTGGGCGAGGCGATGCCGACGAGCTCGCAGAGGTCGGCGAGGCCCATGTCGGTGCGCCGCCAGAGCGAGGCGAGGTCGAGGTGCGGGTGGTGAACGTACGGGTGGCGGTGGAGGAGGTCTGGGCGCGACGGCGCGAGACCGTGGGCGAGCGAGCGCGTGGCGAGAAACTCGGCGTCGAAGGTTTTGCCGCAGAACGAGACCCAGCGGACCGCGCCCGGGAGGCGCGCGAGCGTGGCCCAGAGGTCTGCGAGGAGGGCCGCCTCGCCGTCCGGGTGCGCGGCCGAGAAGGAGCGCGGCGCGCACGGCGCGCCGTCCGGGCCGAGGCGGACGAGCGAGACGCAGCAGACCCACCCGAGGGCCCCGTGGAGCGAGCGGGCGCGGCGCTCGGCGTCCGCCGCGGCGTCGTCCGCGGCGGCGTCCCGGGGCGCGTCCCAGCCGTGCGGCGCGGCGCGCCGGCGTGCGTCGGCCGCGAGCAGCATCGCGAGGCGGCGGCGGGCGCGGGGCCCGAGGCGGTCGTCCGGGAGCGGGCACGTCTCGACGTCGAAGGCGACGACGAGGGGGGTGCGGGGATGGGGCATGGGGGGAGGCGAGTGCGGGTGGGCGTGTTGCGGTCAGGGGCGTCGGACGAGCCAGAGGCCGTCGACGTGCTCGGCGTACCGGCCGCGCGGGTTGAGGACCCGGACGTCGAAGCCCTGGTCCGTCGCGGCGCGCCAGATCATGCGGACGGTGCCGCCGGCGGCCTTGGCGGCGCAGGCGTCCCAGAGCTGGTCCCGGACGAGGGCTGAGGCGCGGCCGACGAAGACGCCCGTGCCGACCTCGACGAGCCAGCGCGTGAGCTCGCCGCGGAGGCCGGGCGGGACGCGCTCGAGCAGGAGGACGGTCACGGGAGGGTGCGGGCCGTGTCGTCCGGATCGCCGAAGGCCCCGTCGCCCGCGAGCGCCGGCGGGGCGGGGGGCGTCCACCAGGCGGTCGGGTTGGCCGGGTCGTCGTCCGGGTCGAAGCCGTCGGGAAGCGGGACGTGAGCCGAGAGGTCGAGCAGGTTCCGGACGTCCGCGACGATGTGCCGGAGCAGGCCGTAGGCCCGGAAGGCGTCGCGGCAGCGCGAGCGGACGACCCGCTCGAGGCGGCCGGGGGCGTCGTCGTGGAGCGGCGAGCCGTCCGCGGCGCGCTCGCCGACGGTGGCGAAGGCGACCGGGAGCGTCAGGAGCGTCTTGTAGAG
>JAYWIE010000370.1:0-2800 GCA_043789155.1 Rubricoccaceae bacterium
CCCTTACCAGCGGTTCCGGGGGACAGCGAGCGAGCGTCAGCGAGCGAGCAGGGAGGCGCGGCGGCGAGCAGGGAGGCGCGGCGGCGAGCGCGGAACGGCGCGGGGGCCGGTCCGACACACCTCGGCCCGGCCCCCGGCGCGTCGCGGGCTCCGCGGCCCAGGGACCCCTCAGAACCCGTAGCGGAGCGTCGCGGCGACCGTGCGGCCCGTCACCGAGCGCGCGCGGAGGTAGTTCACCTGGTTCTCGGTGATGGACCCCTCCTCGGACTCGGTGAAGCCGAGCGCGTTGGTGAGGTTGTTGGCGTTGAGGCCGAGCGTGAGCCCGCGCGAGAGGTCCACGCTGGCGAAGCCGTTGAGGAGCACGTAGGCCGGCATCCGGAGCTCGTTGCTGTCCTGCGCGTACGACGACGTCTGGCCGATGACGCCGAGGCCGAGGCTCGCCGGGCCCACGCGGTACGTCGGCGTGAGCGAGTACTGGAGGGCCGGCTGGCGGCGCGGGCGGTTGCCGTCGTTGTCGCCGGACGTGATCTGGGCGGCGACGCCCGTCAGCGCCGCGCGCACGTCAAGGCCCCGAACGGCCACCTGCGCTTCGAGCTCGGCCCCGACCGCGCGGTAGTCGTTCGAGATGAAGCGCTGGGTGGAGGCCTCGAAGCCCGCCGCCTCGTTGGTGACGGCGTAGAAGCCGGTGAGGAAGAACGCGCCCGGGCCGGCCTGCTGCTTGAGGCCCGCCTCGACCTGGAACAGCGAGTTCTGCGTGCCGAAGCCCAGCGGCTGCCCCTCGCGCTCGACGTACGTGCCCGTCGGGAAGATGACGCGGTCCGCCTGAGCGGACGCGCCGTCTGAGACGCGGGCGAAGACGGCCGAGCGCGGCGAGAGCAGGTAGTTCGCGCCGACCGAATACGAGACGTAGTCGTAGGAGTAGTCGACCGGGTTGTGCTGGGCGAAGTCGATGCGGTTGACGCGCTCCTCGACAGGCTGGATCGTGCCGTCGCCGTTGACGTCGACGCGGCCGACGGACCCACCGGAGCCGACGCCGGTGACCTTGCCGATGTCGTAGCGGACGCTCGCGTCCAGGGTCACGGCCGGGATGGGCGTGACGGAGAGCGCGGCGTAGGGCGCGGAGACGTTGTAGGTCGCGTCGAAGCTCACGGCGCAGCAGTTGCCGAACGGGGCCGCGCCGTAGGCGAAGAGGCCGTCCTGGCTCACCGCGAGCGTGTCGGCCCCTCTGGGCAGGTTGATGTCGAGCAGGCGGCCGTTGTCGCCCGAGACGTCGAGCAGGTACGAGTTCCACAGCCACGCCATGTTGACGCGCTGGATGCCCGAGAAGAGGCCGGCTGTGAGCGAGATCGGCCCGAAGCCCGTCTCCTCGGCCGAGAACGTGCGCCCGAGCTGTGCGTCGTTGAAGAGGTTGTTGAAGTTGCGCAGCTCCGTGTCGAACAGGACGACCGACTGGATCAGGCCGCCGGTGTAGCGCTCGCGGGTCTGGAGCGGGCGCTGGTCGTCGGCGTACGTCAGGAACGCGCCCGTGAGGGTGCGGTTGGTCGCAGTGGCAACGCCAGCGAGGATGGCCGCGGGCGTGCCGACCGAGGCCGGGAACGGCGAGACGAAGCGGCCCGAGTTGAGCGCGCCGCGCGTGCGATTCTGGACCGTCCAGCCGTCGCCGAGGTCGAAGAGGAACTCGGCCCCGAGCGCCGTCGAGACCGGGTGCAGGCCGTCGGCGAGGTCCGAGACGCGGCGCTCGCCCTCGGCCCCGAAGCCCGTGTTCTGCTGCAGGAAGACCGTGTGCGGCGTGTCGTTGTTGGCCGAGAAGCCCGGAATGGAGGCCCACGTCGGGCTGTCGTTGGTGCCCGAGACCTGGACCGGCATCGGGAGGTAGGTCGGCGTGCGGTCGTTGAGCAGCTTGAGGAAGACGCGGCCGTAGCCCGTCGCGAAGCGGCGCGTGAGGTTGGCGCGCAGCTGCCCGCCCTGCTCGGACGTGTAGCCGGTGCTCCGAGTGCCGGTGCCGGAACGGAAGAAGCCGCCGACGTGGAACTGCGTCGCCTCGCCGAGCGGCCCGCCGAGCTCGAAGTCCGTCCGCCGCGAGTTGTAGTCCAGCCCAGCGCTCGTGGCGACGGAGCCGCCGGCGACGTCGCCCGTGCGCGAGACGAAGTTGATGATGCCGGCCGGCGAGTTCGAGGCGAGCGTGGACGCCGAGCCGCCGCGGATGGCCTCGAGGCGGCCGACGGTGGCGTCGGCGCGCAGGAACTCGTCGGACGTGGCGAAGGCCATGTCGCCGAAGAGCATCACGGGCAGGCCGTCCTCCTGGAGCTGGAGGTAGCGGCTGCCGCCGGCCGAGATCGGCACGCCGCGGACGGTGATGTTGGTGTTGCCGTCGCCGGCGGACGCCTCGGCGCGGATGCCGGGGATGGTGCGGAAGATCTCGGCCGTCGTGCGCGGCGCGTTCTGCGCGATCTGGCGCGGGTCCAGCGTCGTGATCGAGACCGAGGACTCGAGCTTCGAGACCGGGTTGGCGACGCCGGTCACGATGACCTCGCCGAAGCCGAGCGCGTCCGAGGGCAGCTCGAAGTCCTCCGTCTGCGCGCCGCCGGTGAGCGTGGCCTCGCGGCGGACGCTCGCGTAGCCGAGGCTCGACGCGACGAGCGTGACGCCGCCCGTGCCGTCGACGGTGAACGTGTAGCGGCCGTCGAGGTCGGTCGCGTCGCCGGCCCCGCGGCCGTCGGCGACGACCGTCGCGCCGATGACGGCGAGGCCGTCCGCGTCGCGGACGGTGCCGGAGAAGGTCGTCGTCTGGGCGGACGCG
>JAYWIE010000371.1:0-9928 GCA_043789155.1 Rubricoccaceae bacterium
AGCTCGTACTGACGGAGCGCGCCGCCCAGGACCGAGAACGCCTCGCCGGCCTCGCGCCGGGCCTCGACGGAGACGCCCACGAACGTGCTGTCCGCGAACTCGAACGAGAGGAAGCTGTGGGCCGGCCCGCGCCAGTCCGGGTTGAACGGCGAGAGCACGTACCAGACGCGCCGGATCTGCCGGAGGTCGTACGTCCGGCTGTCGTACCGCTGGACGGCCGTCGTGTCGGACGTGTGCGAGAAGTCGCGAAGGCGGTCCACGCGCGCCGTGTCGCCGCGGATCATGACGTGCGGCAGGACGGCCTGCTCCGGGGCCCACGCCCGCCCGTTGGACGGATGGAGCGTCAGTTGCCACGTGCCGACGCCGAGCACGGCCGCGAACGCGGCGAGAACGAGAGCACGGCGGACAGTCACGGCGGGGCATCGGGCGGGTCGCCGAACGTACGGCACGGCGAGAGCGCCAGGATCGTGGCGAGTGCCTCGCTGGCAGTGCGAGCGCATTCTCTGATCTTTGTCATCCTGAACGACTGTGAAGGATCTCAGCGCCGACGTCTCAGTCGTCGCAACCGGCGATACGGGGCTGGGCGGCTGAGTCGAGATCCTTCACGTGCGTTCAGGATGACACTCCTGGGCGACGCCGCAGTGGATGCAGGAGGCGGGCGGGGTACCTCGCACGTCTCGGACGTCGCCGGCGCGGACGTCCGGAGCCGGCTCGACCGCCTCGCCACCCGCTGCGCTCAGCCGTACCGCTGCGCATAGGTCCCGATGAGGGCCGCGACCTCGTCCGGCGTCCGCTCCAGCGCCGTCACGGTCACGCCGACGAGCGGCCGCCCGGCCAGCGCGTCGGCCCGGAGGAGCGCCCGCCGGGCCGGCGAGAGCGCGGCCAGGTAGCGCTCGCGCGTCGAGTCTGCGAGGACGATCTCGGCCACGACCTGCGACGCCCGGCCGATGCGTACCGACCGGAGCTCGACGCCCGCGACGCCGTCCCACGGCAGCACGCCCGGCAGGCCCGGGCCCGAAACGCCTTCGGGCGCGAGCCGCAGCGCGGGCCCGCTGCGGCGCATGAACCTCCGGACGACGACCGCCACGCCAATCAGGCCGACGCCGAGCCCTGCACGCACCGCCGCCAGGCCGACGCTCGTCGGGGGCCAGTCGAGCCCGATCACGGCCAGCATCAGCACGCCCAGAAAGGCGATGCAGCCGAAGATGACGGCCGTCAGCACGCGCCACAGACCGCCCGGCCCGACCGTCGTCACGTCGGCCGTCGCCTCGGTGCGCTGAGCCTCGGTGCGCTGAGCCTCGGTTCTCCCGGCCATGACATCGGATAGAGGTGA
Source organism: Rubricoccaceae bacterium (assembly GCA_043789155.1). GTDB lineage: Bacteria > Bacteroidota > Rhodothermia > Rhodothermales > Rubricoccaceae > DASVSE01. Next base: position 1,334 of record JAYWIE010000371.1, read on the forward strand.
ATGCGCTGCACCCACACACGGTCGCCGGGTTCCTCTGCCCGTGCGTGCGGCGAGCCCTGCGCCTACAGGCCGTCCAGCGTTGCCGCCATGACGGCGAAGACGGCGGCCAGCGCCACCACCCCCACGATCACGCGCCGGCGGACGACGGGCGCGCGCGCCCCGGCGACACACGACACGACGACGAGGACGACGCCGAACAGGGCCAGCAGCGACCAGAACGACAGCACGAGGTGGCCGAAGGCGCTCGCCCCCATCCCGGCCGCGTCGGTGCCGGAGCGGTCGGGGCTCCACGGGAACAGCACCGCGACCGGGCCCGCCCCGGCGAGGCTCGCCACCACCGCGAGCGGGACGTACAGGAGCCAGAACAGAGCGAGCGAGCGCATCGGGAGTCGGGGCGCGAGCGCCGTCGTGCATGGTCGGGGCATCCACCGGGTCCCGCCCAACCTACGTTCGGCCCGTCGACGGCGTGTGACGCACCGTGTCACCCGCCGCGGGTAGCTTGCCCGAAACACCCGCGCGCCGATGCCCGTCGTCGAAACGATCCCGCTCCACGAGACCGCCCGTGAGCGCTACCTCACCTACGCGCTCTCCGTCATCACGAGCCGCGCGCTCCCGGACGTCCGCGACGGCCTCAAGCCCGTCCAGCGCCGCATCCTGTACGCGATGTACACGGGCCTTCGGCTGACGCCGGAATCGAGGCACCGCAAGAGTGCGACGATCGTCGGCGAGTGCTTCGTCGCCGGGACGCGCGTCTCGACGCCGGGCGGATGGCGGCCCATCGAGGCGCTCGAGATCGGCGACGACGTGCACACGCAGTCGGGCGTCCGGCCCGTCACGGCCTGCTACGTGATGCCGCCGCAGCCGCTGCGCCGCGTGACGCTCCGCGGCGGGCGCGCGCTGACCTGCACGCCCGGGCAGCCGGTCAAGGTGCTCCGCGAGGACCTCACGCTGGGCTGGACCGACGCCTCGGACCTCCGCCCCGGCGACGCTGTCGTGCTCCGCAGCACGCACCCCGGCGGGACGCCCGCCGCCCCCGGCGGCTTCACGCTCGACGCCGACCTCGCGTACCTGCTCGGCTTCTTCCTCGCCGACGGCTGGCTGGACCGCGACGCTGCGAGCGGCCGGGTCCGCCTCGCGTGGGCCTGCGCGGACCGCCCCATCATCGAGCGGATCCGGAGCATCGTCGCGCGGTCGCTCGGGCATGAGTCCACCATCGAGGAGCGCAAGGGCATGTTCTGGCTGCGCGTCAACGACAGCGCCCTCAGCGCCCGCTTCGCCGAGGCGTTCGGGCTGCTCGGCAAGGTCGCCGCGACGATCCGCGTCCCGGAGGCCGTCTGGACTGCACCGCCGGCCGCCGTCGCCGGGTTCGTCTCGGGCTTCCTCGACGGCGACGGCACCGTCCACAAGACGCGCCGGCTCATCGCGCTCACGAGCATCGCCGAGCCGTTCCTGCGGGGCGTCCAGACGCTGCTCCACGGCCTCGGCATCGCGTCGCGCCTGCTGCCGTACCGGAAGACCAGTCAGCCCGCACACTACGACACCGAGTGGGCGCTTGAGGTCACGGGACACTCGTTCGTCCGCCTTGCGGCCCTGCTCCACCTCTCGGCACCGCGCAAGCACGAGCGCCTCGCCGCGTGTGTCGCCGAGCGCGACCGCTTCACCACCGAGGACGCCGACCGCATCCCGTTTCTCGGGCCGGTCGTGATGCGCGAGTTCCAGGACCGCCACCTCGGCGGCGGATGGTACGCGGGCCCCGACGGACGGAAGGTCCGCTCAGGGCTGCGGTACCCGGGCGGTGCCAAGCTCCGCTACGCGGACGGCCTCGCGGACACGCTCGAGCTGTCGTTTCCGATGCTCGACACGCTCGGCATCACACGCAAGATGGACGCGCTCGGGATGCCGCTCGCCGGCACGCTCCGCGAGTGGCAGGAGCAGGGCGTGACGTTTGGCGAGGTCGTCTCGGTCGAGGCGGCACCCGCCGAGACGACGTTCGACATCCAGGTCGAGGGCGACCACGAGTTCGTCGCCGAGGGGGTCGTCGTCCACAACTGCATGGGCAAGTACCACCCGCACGGAGATACTGCTATTTACGACGCGATGGTTCGCATGGCACAGCCGTGGGCCCTCCGCGCGCCGCTCGTCGACGGCCAGGGCAACTTCGGCTCGCTCGACGGCGACACCGCCGCGGCCATGCGCTACACCGAGGCGCGCCTGACGCCCTTCGGCGCGAGCCTGCTGGCCGAGATCCGGCAGGACACCGTCCCCTTCCGCCCGACCTACGACGGCCAGCTCTTCGAGCCCGTCGTGCTCCCCGCGGCCGTGCCGGTGCTGCTCGTCAACGGCGCGACCGGCATCGCGGTCGGCATGGCGACGAACATCCCGCCGCACAACCTCGGCGAGGCCGTCGACGCCTGCCTCGCGCTGCTCAAGAACCCCGCGGCGAGCATCGAGGCGCTCGCGCGGCACCTCCCCGGCCCGGACTTCCCGACCGGCGGACGCATCCTCAACACGCCGGCCGAGCTGCTCCGGATCTACCTCACCGGCGAAGGGCCCGTGGACCTCCGCGGCGAGTGGACCGAGACGCCGGCGACGCGGACCGACCCCGCCTGCGTCGTGCTGACGTCGATCCCGTACGCGCTCGACAAGTCGGACCTCATCGAGAAGATCGCGGACCACATCCGGGCCGGCCGCCTGCCCCAGATCGTCGACGTCCGCGACGAGTCCACGGACGACGTCCGGGTCGTGCTCGAGCTGCGCAAGGGCGCGAGCTCGAGCGCGGCGATGGCGTACCTGCTCAAGCACACGCCGCTGCAATCGCGCTTCCACGTCAACATGACGTGCCTCGTGCCGACCGACAACCCCGAGGTCGCGGCTCCGCAGAAGGTGGACCTGAAGACGGCGCTCCAGCACTTTCTCGACTTCCGGCTGAGCGTCGTCACGCGCCGCCTCGCGCACGAGCTGAAGGCCCTCGACGCGCGGATCCACATCCTGCGCGGCTTCGCCGCCGTCTTCGCGGCCCTCGACGAGGCCATCAAGATCATCCGCGCCTCGCGCGACCGCGCGGACGCCAACGCGCGCCTGCGCCACCGCTTCTCGGTCGACGAGGAGCAGGCCGACGCCGTGCTCGACGTCAAGCTCTACCGCCTCGCGCGGATGGAGATCGACGCCGTGCTGAAGGAGCTCGCCGAGAAGGAAGCCCGCGCCGCCGCGATCCGCGCGCTCCTCGCCGACGAGCCCGCGCGCTGGGCGCTCGTCCGGACGGAACTCCGGGACGCGAAGAAGCGCTTCGCCGACGAGCGCCGCTCGACCATCGGCGGGCCGGACGTCGCGGTGAGCTACGCCGCCGAGGACTACATCGTCCAGGAGGACGTCGTGGTCATCGTCACCCGCGACGGCTGGGTGAAGCGGCAGCGGTCCTACACCGACCTCGCCTCGATCCGCGTGCGCGAGGGCGACCGCGTGCTCTACGCGCTCGGGGCCGGGACCCGGAGCACGGTCGGCTTCCTGACGTCGGCCGGGCGCTGCTACACGGCGCGCGTGGACGCGCTGCCGCAGACGACGGGCCACGGCGACCCGGTCCAGAAGTTCTTCGACTTCGCCGACCGCGAGACGGTCGTCGGTGTGGTGTCGTTCGACCCCAGGACGCTGCCCGAGGGCGTCCCCGAGACGCCGACGCCGGGCGCGCCCGCCCTCTTCGACGCCGGCGGCGACGGGGCGGCACCGGCGGACGCCGCAATAACGGGCCCGTATATCGTCGCCGTCTCGTCCGACGGCCTCGCCGTCCGCTTCGAGACGGCCGCCTTCGCGGAGCTCTCGAACAAGAACGGCCGCGTGTTCATGCGCCTCCGCGAGGCCCCCGGAGGTGGCACGCGCGTCGTCGGGGCCGAGGTCGCGGCGGGCTCCGAGAACGTCTGCCTCGCCTCCCGCGACGGCCGCGCGCTCATCTTCCCCGCCGCGCAGGTGCCGGTCTTCCGCTCGGCCGCCAAGGGCGTCATCGCGATGCGCCTCGCCGGCGACCAGGACGCCGTGCTCGGCATGGCCGTCTCGGACGCCGCCCGCCGCGGCCTCGACGTCGAGACGAGCCGCGGGCGGACGGAGACCGTCCGGACGACCAAGTTCGAGGTCTCGAACCGCGGCAACCGCGGCGCGACCATCATCCAGAAGGGCACGCTCAAGGCGGCCACGGCCGAGCCCGTCGAGACGCCGCTGCCCGGCCGCGCCTGAGCGCGGCGCAGCGCGCGCCCGACGGGGCACCGCGGCGGCCGGCCGGCGTACTCCGCGCCCATCCGCCGCCGCCCCGTGCCCCGCCTGCTCCGCCGCCTCCCGGACGACCTCCGCGGCCTCGCCCGCCTCGCCGCCGACGCCACCGTCGGCACGGCGGGCATCGTCGAGGCCGTCCACGCGCAGGTCTCGCTCAGCCGGACCGCCCGGCAGATGGGCCGCCGCCGCGGCGTCTCCGGCGTCGTCTACCGCGCCGTCCGCGCCGTCGCCCGGTTCTCGGGCCGCTCGGCCGACGCGGCGCTGCTGCCGCTCGCCCGGCTCGTCCGCGACGCCCGCGACGCGCCGAGCCCGGCCCGCCGCGAGGCGCTCGTGGCCGCGCTCAACGGCGTCGTCGGTGACGGCCTCGAGGCGACGGGCAACCCGCTCGCGATCGCGATGCGCCTGCGCCGCGGCGGCACCGTGCTCGACCCCGACGCGCCGGACGTCCCCGGCGCGACGCCGGACGTGCTCGTGCTCCTCCACGGCCTGTGCATGAACGACCTCGAGTGGACGACGGCCTCCGGCCACGACCACGGGGCCGCGCTCGAGCGCGACGCCGGCCTCACGGCCGTCTACCTGCTCTACAACACGGGCCGCCACATCTCAACCAACGGCTGCGACGCCGCAGTCCTGCTGGACCGGCTCGTCGCCGGGTGGCCCGTGCCCGTCCGCTCGCTCACGCTGCTCTGCCACAGCATGGGCGGGCTCGTCGCCCGCAGCGCCGCGGCGCAGTCGGACGCCGCGGCTCCGTGGCGGCGCGCGCTCGCGCGGATCGTCTTTCTCGGGACGCCGCACCACGGCTCGCCGGTCGAGCGCGCCGGCAACCGCCTCGACCGGCTCCTGCTGCGGTCGCGGTTCTCGTCGCCGCTGGCCGGCCTCGGGCATGTCCGCTCGGCCGGCATCACGGACCTCCGCCACGGCTTCCTGCTCGACGCCGACTGGCGCTGGCGCGACCGCTTCGCCGCCCGGCCGGACCCGCGCCGCCCGCTTCCGCTGCCCGCGGGCGTCGAGACGTTCGCCGTCGCCGCGACGGCCTCGGCGAGCGTCGGCTCGCTCGTGGACCGCCTCGTCGGCGACGGCCTCGTGCCGGTCGAGAGCGCCACGGGCCGACACGCCGACGCCGCGTTCGACCTCGGCTTCGTGCCGGACCGCGTGCTCGTCGCGCCGGGCGTGCACCACTTCGCGCTGCTCGGCGAGGTCGTCTACCCGACGCTGCTGCGGTGGCTCAGGACTCCCGTTTTGCCGGGCGACTGACCGTCAGGACCCGTAGGTTGCCGGCCCCGCCCCCGCCCCGATGCTCCGCCTGCTGCTCCCCGCCCTCGTCGTGCTCGCCGGCTGCGCCCCGGCCGCCGACCTCCGCGTCCCGGCCTACGACGGCCCGCCGGTCGGGCAGGGGCGGATGCTCGTCGTCCGCGCCGGCCCCGTCGTGCCGACCGAGGACGCCCTCGCCGCCGCGCGCTTCCCCGACGCGGCGTCGTTCGAGACGGCGACGTGGGACGCCTTCCTGCGACGGCTCGGCGAGGTGTTCACGTTCACGAGCGTCCAGGCGGGCGCGCTGCCGGCCGGGGCGGCGATGCGGCCCGTGTTCGTCTCGGCCCAGGTCGTCACCGAAGGCCGGGCCGAGAACCGCTGGAGCCGCCGGACGGTCTACCTGCCCTCGGTGCCGGTCCCCGCGCCCGACGCGGACTACGTGCTCGTGCTCGACACCGTCCGCGTGGACCGGCGCATGGGGACGGAGGCGGGCGGGCTGCCCCGCAGCAGCGGCGTCCGCGCCGCGCAGGCTGCGCTGACGATCCTCGTCGGGCCGTCCGTCGCGGTCCCGCAGCGCGGGCTCCGCACGAGGGCCTCGTTCGCGCTCTACCGCGCCGGCACGGCGACGCCGCTGATGGTCGGCGAGCTGAGCGCGTTCGGCATCGGCCCCGACGGCGTCGCGCCGGCGAGCGCGTGGCAGCGCAGCGTCCGTTTCCTGGCCGAGAACCTGGGCGTGCAGGGCCGGGTCGAGCCGCGCTGACACCCGGAACGCCGCCCGGCGCTGCCGCCCGGCTGCTAGATTGCGCCATGCCGTCCCGCCCGCTCGTCTCCGAACAGACCGTCCTCGCCGCGCTCGCGGCCGGGCAGACGTCCGTGCCCGTCCCGCCGGGCGCGCTCGTCACGGCGCAGGCCCGCGACACGGCGAAGGCGAAAGGGGTCGAAATGCGGGCTGTGGCCAGTGGGCAGTCGCCAGTGGCAGAGCCGAATCCGGTAGGAGGCGCAGACCACACGTCTCGGTTTGCCACTGGCCACTCGCCACTTCCCACTGGCCAGAAATCCCTCGCGCTCGGCTGCGACCACGCTGGCTTCGCCTACAAGGCGGCCGTCGCGGACCACGCGCGCAGCCTCGGCTGGACCGTGGTCGACGTCGGGACGGACTCCGAGGCGGCCGTCGACTACCCGGACTTCGCCTTCGCCGTGGCCCGCGCCGTCCACGCCGGGCAGGTCCGCGTCGGCGTCATGATCGACGGCGTCGGCGTCGGCTCGGCGATGGTCGCCAACAAGCTGCCGGGCGTCCGCGCCGCGCTCTGCCCGGACGTCTTCTCGGCCTTCAACGCGCGCGCGCACAACGACGCCAACGTGCTCACGCTCGGCAGCCGCACGATGGGCGTTGAGACGTGCCGGCGCGTGCTCGCCGAGTTCCTCGGGGTCGCGTTCGAGGGCGGCCGCCACGCCGCGCGCGTCCAGAAGATCGCGGACGTCGAGGCGCGCTTCCTGCCGGGCGCGGGCCTGCCGGGCGCGGGCCTGCGCGCATGACGCCGCGCCCAGAGCTGCCGCGGCCGGACGCGCTCGCGGTCCGCCCGGCCGCGTCGCACGCCGCGCTCCCGCCCGAGGCCGCGCTCGCGCTCTTCGGCGCGCCGCTACGCGGCAGCGAACGCGTGCGCGTCGTCCGCCACGGCCGCGACGTCGCCACGGTCCTCGCCGCGGCCGGCCCGGCGGCGCGCCTCGTGCTCGACGCCCTCTTCGACGCCCCGACCGACGGCCTGCGCCTCTCCGGGCCCATCGGGGCGATCCCCGCGCCCGCACCCGAGCGCGTCCGCTCGCGCCTCGTGCTGCCGGCCGGCCTCATCCGCGCGTGGGGCGTCGGCGCGGTCGCCGTCGTCGGGCTCGGCGCGGTCGCGCTCAAGGTGCCCGTCGAGGCCGGGTCGGAGGCCGGGCTCGACGCCGAGCGCGCGCTATGGCTCGCCGCGGGCCGCCCCGAGACCGCCCGCTGGCTCGCGCAGACCGACTGGCCCGACGCCGGCGCGATGGCGGACGCCGACGTCGCGCCTGGCGCGCTCGTCATCCCGCGCCGCGTCGTGACCGAGACCGACGTCCGGCAGGCGCGCACGCGCCGCCGCACGATCCGCCTCACGCCGGGCCAGATCGTCACGCCCGCCGCCGCTCAGCTCGCCCGCGAGTGGGCGGTGTTCGAGGCCTAGACCTCGGTCCCGAGAAACAGGTCGGCGAGCGCGATCCGCACGCCGAGCACGTCGATGGAGGCGCTGAGCCCGGAGACGTCCGTCGTGATCCAGTGGTCGCCCTCGCGGGCGTGGACCGTGACGTTCGGCGCGTCCTGCGAGACCAGCACGAGCGCCTGCAGCGACGGCAGCGCCCGGTACCACGTCGCCTTCGTGCCCAGGTCGAAGTCGGCCGTGGACGGGGAGAGCACCTCGACGACGAGCGTCGGGTTGAGCAGCGTCAGTTCCCCGGCGTCCAGGAACTCGGGCGGGCCGCAGACAGCCGAAAAGTCCGGGTAGACGTAGCGCCGCGACTCGGACAGCTGCACGCGCATGTCGCTCGAGTACGGCTCGCACCCGCTCGGGCGCAGACCGACGCCGAACGCGATGGTCACGTTGACCGTGATGCGGGCGTGGCGGCTGGAGCCGCCGGCCATCGCGAACACCTCGCCGTCGTAGAACTCGTGCTTCTCATCCTGCTCGGCGACCCACGCGAAGTAGGCTTCGGGGGTCATCCCGTGGGCGACGGCGGGCGCGGCCATGGCGGGGGCGGAGCGTGTCCGGCAGGATACGGCCTCGCTACCTTCGCGCGGTCTCCACCCGCTGCCGATGCGCGTCCCGCTCGCCGTCCTCGTCGCCGTCCTCCTCGCCGCGCCGGCCCTCGCCCAGCGCGGCGGCGTCACGGCCGACACCCCGCTCCGCGCGGTCAGCCGCGCCGCGGCCCTCGTCGACGCCCGCGTCGTCGTCGCGCCGGGGCGCGTGCTGGACCGCGCGACGGTCCTCGTCCGCGACGGCCGCATCGAGGCCGTCGGCCGCGACCTGCGCGTGCCGGCCGACGCCGACGTCCTCCGGGCGGACTCGTTCA
>JAYWIE010000372.1:0-2789 GCA_043789155.1 Rubricoccaceae bacterium
CCGCTTCGGGCTCCGCGCCGACCGGACCGGCGCGGCCGACGCGTGCGCGCTCACGCCGCCGCTCGCGCGCCTTATCGACCACACGGTCCTGAAGCCGGACACGACCGAGGCGGCCGTCCGCGAGCTGTGCGCCGAGGCGCGGCAGCACTGCTTCGCGAGCGTCTGCATCAGCCCCGTCTGGGTGCCCGTCGCTGCCGAGGAGCTCGCGGGCCAGACGTCGCTCGTCTGTACGGTCGTCGGCTTCCCGAGCGGGGCCGTGCGGACGGCCGTGAAGGCGTACGAGACCGAGGTCGCCGTGGCCGACGGCGCGGCCGAGATCGACATGGTGATCGGCATCGGCCGGCTCAAGTCCGGCTGGTTCACGGAGGTCGAGGCCGACATCCGGGCCGTCGTCGAGGCCGCGCAGGGGCGGACGGTCAAGGTGATCCTCGAGACGGCGCTGCTCACGGACGAGGAGAAGGTCGTCGCGTGCGTGCTCGCGCAGAACGCCGGGGCGGACTTCGTCAAGACGTCGACGGGCTTCGCATCGGGCGGGGCGAGCCCGCAGGACGTGGCCCTGATGCGGCGCGTCGTCGGGGACGCGATGGGCGTGAAGGCGTCGGGCGGCGTCCGCTCGCTCGAGGACGCTCAGGCGATGGTCGCCGCCGGCGCGACGCGGATCGGCGCGAGCGCGTCGGTCGCTATCTTGAAGGGCCTGGTGTCCGAGTCATCGTACTAAGCCGCTGTGTCTATGTCGTTCCGGTCCCTCCTGGTCCTCGCGCTCGGCGTCTCTCTCTCCGCCTGCTCCGGCACGCGCCCGGCCGCCGGCCCCGCAGCCGGCCCCGCCGCGCCGGCGGCGACGTACCCGGCCTACGAGCGGTTCGACCCCGCGCCGTACGACGCCGCGCCGCCGGGCCGCGTCGAGATCGTCCACGACGTGCCGGCCGTCGTGATGGCGGGCCGCGTCGTCGTGCCCGCGCGGGCCTCGGCCCCGGCCCCGACCGAGCGCGCGCCGCGGCAGGTGGACGGCTTCCGCGTCCAGATCCTGTCGAGCAACAACCGGACGGCGGCGGAGTCGGCGCGCGACGCCGCCGTGGCGTGGTGGACGCGCGCGCGCCGCCGCTCGGGCGCGCCGGCCGGCCTCGACCCGATCGTGGCGTACCTCTCGCCGTACTACCGCGTCCGCCTCGGGGCCTTCGCGAGCGAGGCCGAGGCTGAGGCCGCCCTCGCGTTCGTGCGGTCCGAGTACCCGGACGCCTTCCTCGTTCCCGACGTCGTCACCATCGTCGAGTAGCCCCCAACCCGATGCCCGCTCCGCTCCGCGCCCTGCTTCCGGCCCTCGCACTCCTCGCGCTCTCGGCCTGCTCCGGCTCGCGCCCCGTCGCCGAGCCGGCCCCGCCGGAGACGGTGAGCTACCCCGACGCGCCCGCGCCGGTCCCGGCACCGGTCTACGAACCAGCGCCGACGCCCGCGCCGGCCTACGAGCCGCCGCCCGCGCCCGTCTCCGCGCGGCAGGTCCAGGGCTTCCGCGTCCAGGTCTACGCCTCGGACTCGGCCGCCGGTGGCGAGCAGGCCCGCGCCGACGCCGACACGTGGTGGACGGCCGAGCAGCGCCGCTCGGGCTTCCAGGCCCCGCTCGACGCGTACGTCATCCGCGACGGCAGCCTCTACAAGGTTCGGATGGGGGCGTTCACGAACCGCGCGGACGCTGAGAGCGCGCTCCAGCTCGTCCGCACGCGCTTCCCGGACGCCTTTCTCGTGCCGGACCTCGTGACGATCGACGGCTGAGGCCACCGCCGCGGCTGAAGATGCTGCGGCCCGCGGAGACGCCCCGGGGGCGTCTCCACGGGGGCGGTCGCGCATTCGTAGAGACGCCCCGCCCGGCGTCACGCCTCGGGCTCGGCGACCAGGACGAGGCCGGCCGGCGCGCCCGTGTGCGCGTCGAGCGGCTCGCGGACCGAGCGCAGCACGAGCCCGGCCGCGGCCAGCACGCGCACCCACGACCCGACGGTCCGGACGTACGTCGGCGTGCCGCCGACGTCGAGCGGGCCGTCTTCGTAGGGCCGAAGGGAGGCCGGATGGACGGCTTCGACCACGACGCGCCCGCCGACGTCGAGCGCCGCGCGGGCGGCGAGTAGGGCCGAGGCCGCGCGCTGCGCTGGGGGCGCGGCGTCGTCCGGCAGCGGCGTCAGCGGGAACGCGACGACGTCGGTCGGCGCGTCGTCCGTGACGACGTCGACGCCGAGCGCCTCGAGGGCCGCCGCGAGCCAGGACGCCTCGCCGGTGATGCGGACGCGGCCGCCCGGTGGCAGCCCGTCCAGGATGGCCTCGACCGTGGCCGCGTCGGACGCATCGCGCGACGGGCCGAGAAGCGCGGCGCGCGGGCTGGGGATGAGGCGGAGCGGCGGGCGGTCGGACATCGGCGTGCGGTCGGCGTGGGGCAAGGATAGCGCCGCCCGTATCCCGAGACGGCTGCGCCGGCGACGCCCGCGCCCGTAGGTTCGGGCCATGACGCTCTTCCCAGACCCGCCGCCCGACCCCGAGACCGATGCAGGCGTGGAGGCGCGCGCGCTCGTCGCGCTCTCGCTCGTGCCCGGCGTCGGCTCGGCGCGCATCCGGGCGCTGCTCGCGCGAACGGGCAGCGCCGCGGCCGCCCTCGCCGCGCCCGCGTCGCGCCTCGCCTCGGTCGAGGGCGTCGGCCGGCAGACGGCGCAGGCCATCCGCGCCTTCGACGACTGGGCGACCGTCGACCGCCACCTCGCCGCCGCGGCCCGCGTCGGCGCGCGCCCGCTATCGTTCCTCGATGCGGA
>JAYWIE010000373.1:0-2769 GCA_043789155.1 Rubricoccaceae bacterium
TCCGCGCGCGCCTGAGCTCGCCCGAGGCGCAGGAGGCCTTCACGGCCTTCTTCGAGAAACGCACGCCGGACTTCTCAGCCTTCGGCTGACCGAGTGGCTCACCGCCCGACGACGTCCGAGACCTCCTTCGGCAGGCACACGAACGGCCGCTCGCCGCGCCGCGACAGCGCCTCGGGCGCGTCGGCCGCCTCGGAGAGCTCGCGGACGGTCCCGTCGCGCTCGAGGATGCAGATCGGGTCCGACGAGGCGCGGTACGCGGCGAGCCGCTGCACGCCCGTCGAGACGTAGAGCCCGGCGTCTTCGAGCGCGTCGGCGGGCGTCGAGAGGCCGGAGGCGACGAGCCAGGCGGCGGTCGCGTCGCGCCAGCCGGCGACGGTCTCGGCCGTCGGCGTCTCGGGCAGCACGACCGTCCGGAAGAGGCGGCGCTCGGTGAAGCGGCGCGCGAGGTCGGCGAGGACGCGGTCGTCCGCCTCGGCCCAGCGCTTGAGGCTGTAGAGGACGTCGGTGTCGTCGAGGGCGGTGAAGGCGTCCAGCAGGGCCTCGTGCTCGGGCGTGCCGGGCGCGTCGAGGGCGTCGGCGGTCGTCGTTGCAGACAGAAAGAAGGCGAGCGCGGGCGACGTGTGCGCGAGGGCGGGCTCGCGGCCCCAGACGGAGCGCGCGCGCAGGAAGGCGGCCCGCAGCACGTGGTCCGCGGCCACGACGGTCTTGTGGAGGTAGACCTGCGCGTACATCAGCCGCCGGCTCAGGAGCACGTTCTCGACGGCGTACGCGCCCTTGGCCTCGATCACGAGCCGCCCCATCGGGCCGGGCGGGTGGACCCGCATCGTCTTGATGACGCGGCTGACGCCGACGACGCCCTCGGCGACGCCGGTGTAGAACGAGTCGCGGCGGAGGTAGTCCAGCCGGTCCATGTCGAGCTGGCTCGCGAGCAGGCTGTGGAAGAACGGCCGCGCGTAGGTCCCGTCGAACATGGCGAGCGCGACGCCGAGCGCGCCGCCCGTCCGCGCGTCGAGGCGCACCATGAGCGCGCGGGACATCGCCTCGTGGTGGAACGGCCGGCCGTCCGAGTAGGGCAGCAGGTCCTGCTCCAGCGTGTGCGAAAACGGCCCGTGGCCGACGTCGTGCAGCAGCGCCGCCGCGAGCGCGCCCTCGAGCTCGTCCGTCGCGACGACCGTGCCCTTCTCGCGGAGCGCGTCGAGCGCGTCCTGCAGCAGCGCCATCGCGCCGAGGCCGTGCTCGAAGCGCGTGTGGACCGCCCCGGGGAACACGAGGAAGCCCAGCCCGAGCTGCCGGATGCGGCGCAGCCGCTGCACCTCGGGCGTCCCGACGAGGTCCAGCAACAGGCCCTTCGGGACGCTGACGAAGCCGTGGACGGGGTCGTTGAAGAGGGAAAAGCGGCTTTCCACGGGCGGCGCTTGCAGGGGGCGGGCCGGCAGTCTACCATCCGGCTCTCCACCCGCCCGCCTCCCGATGGCCGACGTTCCCGCCGACGATCCGACCCGCGACCGCCGACCGTCCGACGACTTCGGCGACCGCCTCGGTGCAGACGACACCCGCCGCGACCCGCCCCGACCGCCGGCCTTCCGCGACCGGATGCCGCCCGCCGCGCCGCGCCCGCCCGCCTTCGGCGACGCCGCCTTCCGCGACGACCGCTTCGAGGACCCGAGCGACCGCGCGCGCTACGGCGAGGAGCGCCGGCCGTCGCTCGAGGACGAGCTCAGCGACGACGACCGCCCCCTCGCTGATCCGGGCGCGCGCTTCGTCGCGCGGCTCATCGACGGGTTCTGCTACCTCGGCGCGTTGCTCCCGGCCGTCGTGCTCGCCCTTCTCGGCAGCGTCCTCGGTGGAGACACCGGGGCTGCCGTGGCCGGCGGCGGCGGGGCCCTCGTCGCCTTCGTCGCCCTGATCGTTTACCAGGCGCGGCTGCTCGGGCGCGAGGGCCAGACGATCGGCAAGCGCAGCCAGCGCATCCGCATCGTCGACGCGGCCGACGGCTCGAACCCCGGCATCGGGCGCGCCTTCTGGACGCGGAGCGTCGCCAACGGGATGCTCGGGGCCATCCCCTACCTCGGCAGCCTCTACGGCATCGCCGACATCGCGTTCATCTTCCGCGACGACCGGCGCTGCATCCACGACCACCTCGCGCAGACCATCGTCGTCTCGGAGCGGGGCGAGGTGACGACGCTCCCTTGCGCCGTCGACGGGCCCGACGCCGGGCCGCGGCGCTACGCGCTCGCCGAGTTGCTCGCCGGGCTCGGGCTCGCACCCCGGTGGGTCGGGCCCGACGGCGCGGACGTCGTCGCCGGCCCGGACGCCGCGCAGGCCCGCGCGGGCGCGCTCCGGCTGGCCGTCGCGCCGGAGACGCGCCTCGACGCCGCGGCCGACGCGGCGCGCGTCGGCTGGACCGAGCACGCGGGCCGCCGGATTCCCCTCCCCGTCGGTCCGGGCGGGACGCCGGCGTCGGACCCGCGCGCGGTCGTCCACGCGGACGTCCTCGGGGCGGCGTTCTGGTGGCTCGCCGGCGTCCAGGAGGCCGCCACGACGGCGCGCGACGCGCACGGCCGCTTCCGGTTTGCGGACTCGCTCCAGCACGCGCTCGGCCTCGGCGTGCGCGCGCCCGTGGACGAGCTGCGCGCGTGGCTCGGCGACGCGCTCCGCGCGCGCGGCCACGACGTCCCCGGTGGCCTCGGCCGCGCGTGGCCCGGCGGCGCGCCGTGGGCCGTCGCCCTGACGCACGACCTCGACGCCGTCCGCACCCCGCGCCTGCGC
>JAYWIE010000374.1:0-2768 GCA_043789155.1 Rubricoccaceae bacterium
CGCCCGGGCCGCAGCCGCGTGGGCGGCGGTCGCGGTCGGCTGCGTCGGGGTCGGGCTGTGGCTCGCGCGGCACCCGCCGCCGCGCCCGCTCCACCTCGACGGCGGGTCGCTCGCGCGGATCGACACGGTCGCGCTCGGCGGCCGCCGCGTCACGGTGAGCCTCGACGCCGTGGTCCAGGCCGTCGGCGCGGAGGGGCAGGTGTGGCTCGGGACGGCCGACCACGCCGTCGAGGTCCGCGGCGTCGCGCAGGACAGCCTCGCCGTCGAGGACCGCGTGCTCGTCGACGGCCGCCTGCGCGAGCGCGCCGGCACGCGCTGGCTCGACGCCGGCGTCGTCACGCGCGTCGACGGCGGGCCGCTCGCGGCCGCGCGCCGCTCAGGGGAGGCTCCGACCGTTCAGCCGGAGGATTAGACCGTTCGCGACGGCCGGCTTGGGTGCACGCCCGGGCCTCCGTACCCTCGCGTTCAGAACAGCCGCCGCCCACCCCAGCCGCCACGCCGATGGAAATCCGCTTCGATCCGAACCCCCTCGGCGGCCTCGTCCCGCCCGACGTCTACGAGATGCTCGCGCAGAACAACCTGCTCAACGAGAAGGGCGTGCGCGACTACCAGATCCGGCAGCAGTTCCGGACGCTCCGCGAGCACAACGTGCCGGCCTACGAGGCCATCGAGGAGCTCCGCGAGCAGCACCCGTACCTCCAGTTCGACACGATCCGCAAGATCGTCTACGGCCTCCGGCGGCGCTCCTGAGCCCGCCCGCCGCCGCGCCTGCGCCCCGACCGGCGCTCCTCGGGCGCGGCCGGCGCAGAGTTCTCCCCAGGGTTGGGTGAGAAGCCGGGCATGGGCCCGGCCAGAGGGGACGGCAGGGCGGCTACCCGAGCGGTAGTCGCCCTGCCGTTTTTTTGTGGGCGCGCACGAGACAACACGGGAGTCCGTTCACTGGATCTCCACCCACCGCTCGCCTATGCGCGCTCTCCTACTCGCTGCGGCGCTCGTCGCGGCCGTCCCCGCCTTCGCCCAGACAGGTCCTGCCCAGACGGGGCTTGCGGACTCGTCGCTCACGCCGCCGGCTAACCGTCCAGCGGTCTATGCCGAGCGCGCGCTGAGCCTCGGGTTCGTCTCCACGACCGGGCCGTTCGCCGTCGGGCTCTACTCGACGGGCGTTCGCGTCGGGCACGGCCTCGGAGCCGGGGTCCAGGCCGTCGTCGGCGAACTCCCGTACGACGGGCTGCCGACGTTCGTCGGGGCCGGGCCCGAGGTGCGCCTGGACCGCGCGCTCGGCGGCGGGGCCCGCCTCGAACTGCGGGCGGCCGGGCTCGCTCGGTTTGCCAACACGGTCTCCTCGGACGGTGCCACCGGGGCGTTCGGCCTGCGCTCGCTCAGCGCGAGCACGAGCGCGACCATCCGCCGGCCGATCCGCATCACGGGCGGGCTCGAGATCGTCCCGCGCCTCGGCGTCCGCGCGGTCGTCGGGCGGCAGTTTGGCGCGGTGCCCGGCGACGCTGCCTTCGCCGACGTGGGCACGTTCCGGAGCGGGTCCTATGCCGGCGTCACGGCTCTGGCCGGTGCCGACATCCGCTTTCGCGCCTTCAAGCGGTGGTGGACGGTTCCGGTCGTCGCGCCGGTCCCGCTCGTCGGAAGCCGTTTCGGGACGCTCGGAGCCTACGGGTTCTGACGGGGGGGGGCGGCACGGTCGACGCGCGTGGCGGCGAACAGCGCGATCCCGGCTGCGACCGAGGCATTGAGCGACTCGGCCTCGCCGCGGATCGGGATCTCGACGAGCGCGTCGCACGCCGCGCGCACGCCCGGCCTGAGCCCGCGCCCCTCGTTGCCGACGACCAGCACGACCGGCCGGTCCCAGTCGTAGTCCCACACGGTGAACCGCTCGGGGTCGCCGCGCAGCGCGGCCCCGCCCTCGAGCCCGACGACCCAGTAGCCGCGCTCCTTGGCCTGCTCGAGCGCGGCCGCGAGGCTCGACACGCGCGCGATCGGGACGCGCAGGGCGGTCCCGGCGCTCGCCTTCACGGCCGCCTGTGACAGCGGGGCCATGCGCCGCTCGGGCACGACGACGCCCGCGCCGCCGGCCGCGACCGTGCTCCGCAGGATCGCGCCGAAGTTGTGCGGGTCCTCAATCTCGTCGAGCGCCACGAGGACCGGCTTCGTCTCCCGCACGACGTCCAGGGTGGCTGCGACGCCGGCCAGCATCTCGTCGAGGTCTGCGTAGGCCACCGGCGCGACGACGGCGACGATGCCCTGGTGCACCTGCCGCGGCGCGAGCTGCTCCACGCGCTGCGCCGGCACGCTCTGCACCGGCACGCCGGCCGCCCGCGCCGCGCTGCGGATCGCGTCGATGGCGCTGCCGTGCACGCCGCGCTGCATCAGCACCTTCTCGACGCGCCCGTCGCCGCGCTCGAGCGCCTCGCGGACCGGGTTGCGGCCGACGAGGACGGTGGGGGAGAGGTCGGGCATGGGGGATGCAGTTTGGAGAGGGAGCGGTGTCGTGCCCGTAAAAGCGTGCGAGGCCGTACGGTTTGGAGGAAATGCGGTTTAAGGTTTGATGTTTAAGATTGTCTTGGCTGTCATTAAACCTTAAGCCTTAAACCGCACTCTGGGCGAGCGCAGCGAGCCGGTCGGCGATCCACGGGACGGCGGGCTCGTGCTCGGGCTTCATCAGGACGGACCGGAGCACGCGGGCGGACGGGGCGTCCGGTGCGAGGCCCCAGCGGCGGCCGAGCCGCGCGGCGTCGAGGCGGTAGAGCGAGAGGAAG